>JBAUHR010000128.1:0-2406 GCA_049680385.1 Rubripirellula sp.
GTTCTGACTCTCGAAAAAGACCTTACGGTTGCCAAAGCTGCTGTGCAGAACCTGAAAGAGCGGGGAACGCATATCAGCGTCATGGCCGACAGTGGTTACCTGAGCGACTTAGAAATCGAAGAGAACGAGTTTGCCGTCACGCAGGCCGAGCGAAACCTGCAACTGAAACAGACGCAGCTCGAAGTGCTCAAGAACTTCACCTACCGGGAACAACTTCAGTCTTTGAAGGGCCAATTGGCGGCAACCGAAGCGACTCACAAGGCCAACATTGAACGAGCCATGGCGGATAATTCGCGTCGGGATCGTGCCGTGGAGGAGCTTAAGTACTGCGTCATCAAAGCACCCCGCAGTGGACTGGTGATTCATCCGAACGCAGCCAAATGGGAAACCGCGCCGATCGCCGAAGGAACGCTGGTCCACAAGGACCAAGTTCTCTTGCTGATGCCTGACCTAAACCAGATGCAAGTGAAAGTCGGTGTCCACGAATCAACCGTCAAACGTGTCAGGAATGATCAGCGTGCCGTGGTGACGCTGCCCACCCGGACGCTCGAAGGCGTCGTCACCGATGTGGCTTCCATTACCAAGCCGGCGGGTTGGTGGACCGGCAATCAAGTGCGATATGACACAATCATCACGCTTCCGGCGGTCGAAGATCTGCGCCCGGGCACCAGTGCCGATGTCCAAATTCGCGTCGCTCATCATCAGAACGTCTTACGAATCCCCGTGGCCACGATCGTGCAACATGAGAATGGTGCGTACTGCTGGGTCCAAACATCCGCTGGTGCCCGACGTCGGCAAATCGTCATCGGTGATAGCAACGATGTTTTCACCGAAGTGCAGCAAGGCCTTCAAGCAGGCGATGAAGTGATTTTGAATCCGATGGCATACGAAGCACCCGTGATTGATGAATCCACTGATGAAAAAGCGGCTGTTGAAAAATCGACTGCCGATGAATCGTCAGCCGGCGATGCTGAAGCCAGCGAATCTGACGAAGGGCAACTTTCACCTTGATTGCCCAGTTTTTTCAAACCGTTGACCTTGGCATCAAGAGCCTGCTTGTTCAGAAACTGCGAGCCGGCTTGGCCGCACTGGGTATCTTCATCGGAACCTCGACCGTCATTTGGCTGGTCGCTATGGGCGAAGGTGTTAGCTACCGCGCACAACAACAAATTCTTGAACTGGGTGCCAAGAACGTCATCGTGCGAACGGTGCAACCCAACGCCGGCAGCGATGAAGACGCCAATAGCCGAGTCAAGACGTATGGCTTGTTGCGATCGGACTATCGACGCATCGTAGAGAACATACCGAACATTCGCCGTGCAATCCCAATGCGTGAGTTGAAGTTTGAACTTCGACTCGACGACCGCACCGCCGACACGAAACTGGTCGGTTGCGTTGAAGCCTACCTCGAACTCAATCAACTGCAGGTTGCACGTGGTCGTTGGCTGTCACCACGCGATCGCGGAAAGAAAGTCATCGTGCTGGCCGACGAAACGGCGAAACGATTATTTCCTTTTGAAAACCCGATCGGTCGCGCGATCTGGGTTGGCAGCGAGTTCTACACGGTGATCGGCCAGACCAAAGACCGGACGGCCTCCGCGGCGATTGGCGGCAGTCTCGATTCCCGAGACTACAACCTGGACGCCTACATTCCGCTGCAAACGCTCCGGCAACGTGTCGGCGATCTGGTAATGAAGCGCGTTGGTGGCGGGCAAGGGTTCAACTTCACAGGAGAGAATGTCGAACTGAGTCAGATCACCGTTGAGGTCAACCATATCGAGGAGGTCGACGAAACGGCGCAGATCATCGAAACGCTGCTGCGCAAGTATCACGAACAGCAAGACTATGCCGTCGTCGTGCCGCGTGAACTGCTACTTCAAGCTGAACGAACTCGCACCATGTTCAACGTTTTGTTAGTGGTCATTGCCGGCATTTCTCTTTTGGTGGGCGGCATCGGCATCATGAACATCATGCTGGCCACCGTCACTGAACGGACTCGTGAGATCGGAGTTCGCCGAGCTCTCGGCGCGACTCGCAGCGATATCATCGGTCAGTTCCTGATTGAGACCGTCGTGCTGACCGGCAGCGGAGGACTGGCAGGAGTTTTGTTTGGATTGGCAGTCGGTCCGGTCTTTAAGTTCATCAAACGTGTGATCGTGACGGTGTCTCCGGACTCTCTACCGCCGATTGTGAACTCGCTTGAACCACGCATCGCCATGTGGTCGGTGGTGCTTTCGCTGGGAATATCCTTGGGCGTTGGTGTTCTGTTCGGCGTCTACCCGGCTCGCAAGGCCGCCTACTTAGACCCGATTGAGGCGCTGCGTCATGAATAGCAGCGTTTTTCCCTGGTTTGCGAAATCGACTGTCCACGATCTGGATTGCCACGCGGTCATAGATGTCGGATAC
>JBAUHR010000129.1:0-34372 GCA_049680385.1 Rubripirellula sp.
GCAAGATCTATGACGGCATTGTCAGCAGCATCAAGGAATTCGGCGCGTTTGTCGAAATCATGCCTGGCCGCGACGGACTTTGCCACATCAGCGAAATCAGCAGCGGCTATGTCAGCAGCATGGACAAACTGGTCAACGTCGGCGATGCGATGAAAGTCTTGGTCATCGACGTCGACGAGCACGACCGAGTCAAGCTGAGCCGTCGCCGAGCCCTGGAAGAACTGGGCCTCGAAGACGAATTGGCAGCCCTGGTCGAAGCCAACGCAGGTAGCGAAGGCGAAGGCGGTGGCGAAGGATCGGATGAAGATCGCCCCCGACGACGACGCGGTGGAAGCGGCGGCGGTGGTGGTGGCGGCGGACGTGGTCGCAGCGGTGGCGGAGGCGGCGGTGGCCGTAGTCGCGACGGCGGTGGCGGCAGCCGCAACGATCGCTAGTCAACACGATCGCTAAGCAACACGATCCTGTGTGAATGCAAAACGAAAGCCCGCTGAACTCACGGTTCAGCGGGCTTTTTTCGTGGCCGTTCGTTCAGCGCTAACTAGCCGCTCGCACCGGACTGTTTTTGTGCTGCAATCCGTCGGGAAACCGCAGGCGTCCGTACGTCATTGGTCCGACGCCTTTGCTGACCTTGCCTTGAACCACCAACATGTGATGGTGTGCGCGGGTGGTGTAACGCAACACGTCGGTCGCATCGCTCGGCTCGAACACGATCAACATCTGGTCTCGCGTTTCGGCAATTTCGGCCACTCGTTGCAAGTGTACCTTCAACAGTCTCTCTAGCGACGAGTCGCCCGCCAATGTCGCCACGAACATCTCGGTGAATTGGTGGCTGTCCATCGACTCGGGTGCCTTGACCGACGTTGTCGAGACACAGACGCCATCTTCGGTCATCGATGTCAACTCGATCGCCTTCGTTCCGCTCATCGAAACGAATTCGCAAACGACCATGTTGCCGCAACCCAAAAAGACTTCCGCTTCGCTGCTGAAAACGGATCCGCGAATTCGGTAAACACCGACGCGTTTGAATCCGGACGTTTCAATCGTGTCTTGCGATTTGCGACGATATCGTTCCAGCGAACCGCTGGTCGATTCAAGCGGTTCATAGTCCTTTTCGGCATAACCGCTGGTAGAGACCTGCAACAAGAAACAACTCACCACGACCACGGCCACGCTGATCAACATCGACGTTGATAGGACCGAACCGATGGCCGGATCGAACCCAACGCCACCTATCGCTAGCACGAACGGCACCACGAACAACAGCGTGGCCATCCCGCCGGAGATATGGCGGATACTCATCACGACTTTGCTAAAACTGATCTCGCGTACTGGTCGCACATCGTCGGGTTGTAACGATAGTTCCGCAAGATTCGGCGGCGACTTCTTGGAAAACAACATGCGAGACCCAAACACAGCGAGAGAAAACGAGCAAAAACGCTCTCAAACTGTAGGTCGCTGTTCGCTCGCGGGCGGACGCGATTTGACAGAATCCTGGCAAACCGACGATCCAAAACTCACTCGCAAGCGATGATTTCAACGGGCTCGTTGACGAGGTACTCTTTCGCCACGCCTGAAACCTGATCGACCGTGACGCCACGCAGCAAGTCGAGTTGATCATCAAGACTGTGGTACTTGCCCATCGTCAACCAACGACTGCCCATCCCAAACAATCGATTGCTAGGCCGTTCACTCTGCATGATCATGCCGGCGACTGATTTGTTGATCGCTTGTGTGAGCTCGTCCTGTTCGATCCCTTTTTCAACCACGCCGCTAATCACACCGTCGAACAATTTACGATTCGAATCCAAGTCCTCCGGTGCACACGATAGATACGTGAACCACGCACCGTCGTCCAAGAACTCTTGCGGCCAAACCGTCGCCACTTCGGCGCGGCCGGTATCGATCAGTTCCCAGAACAACCGGCTGCCGCCCTCGTCACCGACCACTGACGCCAGCATCCGCATCGGATAGCGATTCTGATCCGCCATACTTGGGCCCGATGAGATTCGAATCAAGTAAGCCTGACTCGCATCAGGAATTGGTAACCGACGATCCAGCTCAATTCCTTCGGGAACCGTGGCCAAATCATCAGCGACCGGCACCGCGCCGATCGGCCGCGCCGACCAGTGCTCGGTGAGCGATTCGACCTGGGCAACCAATCCATCAAAGTCAACGTTGCCGGTCGCAGCCAAGACCATGTTCTCGGGCCGATAGCGACGATTAAAATAGTCTCGCATCGCATCAGCAGTGACTGCCCGAATCGACTCGGCCGTCCCCAACACGCGTCGCCCTAATCCCCGCGGACCAAAGTAAACCTCCATCGCTCGCTCGAACGCGCCGAACGGTGGCTGATCTTCGTATTTGGCGATCTCTTCCAAAATCACCTGTCGCTCGGTATTGAAATCCTCTTCGGCTAACGACGGGCTAAGCATGTCGGTCAACAGGTCGACCAATCGATCCTGAAACTTCGGCAACACCGTTGCGTAGTAGACGGTCTGCTCCTCGCTGGTGTACGCGTTGCTATTACCGCCCAACTCGTCGAGTTCGCGATTGACATCCGCTGCCGAACGCCGAGCCGTTCCCTTGAACATCATGTGCTCTAGGAAGTGACTGAGGCCGGACTCGAAATCGACTTCGTCACGCGCCCCCGAACGAACGAAGTAGCCCATGGCGGCGGAGTAACCACGGGGATCAGTTTCAGCAACGATTCGCAGACCGTTGGACAGAGTCGCTTGTTTGAATTCAGGCATGTTGTTTTCGTGGCCTCGTGCCAGGCCCGGGCCGAGGTGCTGTCTTGTTTCGATCTCCGTCAGGGCCTGACGGACGGGCGACGATTTGATGGAGGAATAACTACAGATCACTAACTTACGACCAACGGATCCGGCCCCAAGGTCACGATTCGATAATTCGCTGGCGGATGACTCAGCCAGTAGCTTCGGACATCATCCAGGGTCAACGATTCAATGTCCGACTCGATTTCTTCTGTCGTCACCACTCGCCCAAGC
Source organism: Rubripirellula sp. (assembly GCA_049680385.1). Classification (GTDB taxonomy): domain Bacteria; phylum Planctomycetota; class Planctomycetia; order Pirellulales; family Pirellulaceae; genus Rubripirellula. The sequence goes on from JBAUHR010000129.1 coordinate 3,006, forward strand.
TGGTACCAGTCCGACGCCAGCGACGATGCTCGCGATGCACTGGATTCCTGCTCCATGATCAAACCACTTTGAATCCGCACCTTCCAACGATCCAGCTCGGCGACTTCCAAATCATCGACCAGGTGCTCAATCTCACGCAGCGTCACGTCCAACGTCTCTTGCGCTCGCTCAGGCGTGGTGCCCGCATAACCAAACAATCCGCCACAGTGCTTCAGCGAATGGCAACTCGCCGAAACGGTGTAACACAGCCCTCGCTGTTCACGAACTCGGTCAAACAGACGGCTGCTCATTCCATCACTCAAGATGCCGACACCGGCACGCATCTTGAAGTAATCAGGATGGCCATAAGGAATACTCTCGAAAGCGAAACCAATGTGCGTTTGGCTCGACGGCGACGTGATGTGCTCGTATGTCGCTTTACCAGTTGGATCTGGAAGCGTCGCAGCCGTTCCTGTTTTCCAATCGCCGAAGTTTGCTTTGGCCCACTCGACGACATCCACCACATCCACGTTTCCGGCGACCGCTAGAATCGCACCGCCCGCGTGATAATGATCGACATAGTGATTCCGAACGTCGTCTTGAGTGATCGATTCGAGCCCTTCGATCGTGCCGAAAATCGATCGCCCCAAACGTTCGCCATAGTGAACTTCGCGCAGACGCCGCATCACACGGTGGGTGGGCTCATCTTCCATGGATCGAAGTTCTTGCACGGACATCATCCGCGCGTCATCTAACTGGTCAGCCGGCAAGTGCGGACGTCGAACAATATCGGCGTAAAGATCGATCGCCGGTTCAAGCGAATCGGCCGGCATCGCGCACGTGAACGAAACCATGGCAGTTGATACACCCGAGTTACGATCGACGCCCAAGTTGTCCTGGATCGCAACCAAGTCACGACTGCTTTGCGATCCAGCACCTCGCTGGACGATCTCGCAAACCAATCCGCTTAGCCCACCGCGATCATCGGGCTCGGATTGCACTCCGCTGCGCAGCGACAACGAAAAAGCCGCTGTCCGCTGCCAAGGCATTGATTGAACCAAGACGGTCATGCCGTTGGGGAATGTCTCGCGGTGAATCGGCATGGTTTCAGAAAGGGTGTCCAGGGAATCGTCCTTAACATTCAAAGGTGGGAAATCTAAGCGTGTCGGCGAACGCGCCGAATCGATCAAGACCACTGCGACCAGACCGGCTGTCCAACAGCCTAAACAAGCCAAAGCAAACCGAGTGGCCGACAAATGACGCAAGCAAAGCTGGTCAGGCCAGCGAGCCGATCGAAACGACCTCGACGGTCTTAACTCGGCCCACCAGCGTATGGCTGCTGGCGTCATCGACATGAATCGACATGAACTGGCCCGCCTGTCGGCGGTTGCCGTCAAAGACAACGATGCGGTCACAATGCGTGCGCCCGATCATTTGGATGATGTGATCGCCTTCGTCGTTCTTGACGCCCTTCTTGCTGGGCCCCTCGACCAAGACTTCGACGGTCGTTCCCACCAATTTCAAATTGTCTTCTTTCGCGATCGCATCCTGAACAGCTAACAATTCGACGTTGCGGCGTGATTTCACATCGCGTGGAATGTCGTCTTCCAATCGTTCCGAAGCCTTCGTGCCTGGGCGCACACTGTACTGGAAAATGAAGCTGTTCTTGTAACGGCATCGTTTAACAAGCTCGACCGTCTTTTGAAAGTCTTCTTCTGTTTCGCCACAGAAACCCACGATAAAATCGCTGCTAATCGCCGCGTTAGGCAAGATGCGTTCAATCCGCTCCATCATCGCCATGTAGTCGGCAACGGTGTAGCCGCGTTTCATTCGCTTCAGCACTTCGTCCGATCCACTTTGCGCCGGAACGTGCAAATAGGGCGAGACCTTGGGCAGATCGCGAATCGTTTCCAGCAACCGTTCGGTCATGTCCTTAGGATAGTTCGTGACGAACTTGATCCGCTGGATTCCATCGATTTCGTGCAACTGTTCCAACAGCGATGCCATGTCGGTAACCGTACCGTCTTCGTGCTTGAAACGGTAACTGTTGACGGTTTGCCCCAGCAACGTGATTTCCTTCGCACCCTGTTCGGCCAAAATCTTGGCTTCGGCGTAGATCTGCTCCGGTGCACGACCTTGTTCGGGACCACGTGTATTGGGAACAACACAATAAGTACAGAACTTGTCGCAGCCAATTTGAATCCGTAGATACGCTTGAAACGGAGTCGGACGCATGGTCGGATCACGCAGCGGATCGAACGTTTCATGGCTGCGAGCAATTTCTAATTGCGAACCCGATTTACGACCAAGCGAGACGGCCATTTGACGACCTTCGCCGCCGCGAACTTTGTCCAACAGCGTCGGGATCGTGTGCAACTGGCCGGGGCCAACCACCAAGTCAACATAGGGAGCTCGCTTAAAGACAAGCTCTTGATCCTTTTGCGCCATACAGCCCATCACGCCGATAACTTTGCTGGGATCCTTTTCCTTTTCTTGACGAATGATGCCAAGGGCACTGTACGTTTTTTCCTCAGCTTGTTCGCGAATGCTGCACGTGTTGTACAGCACGCAATCCGCTTGGTCGGCCGAGTCGACGACGGTGTATCCATGACGTTTGAGGTCAGCGATCACCATCTCGCTGTCCAGCACGTTCATTTGGCAGCCGACGGTCTTGATGTAGACGCGGTTTGACATCAGAGTTTCGTTGTTGGGAAGTCAGAGTTTCAGTATTGCAGATCGAACAAGCTACGACGCATCGGGTTCATCAGGAGGAAGTTCCTTCTTCGGCGTCGATTGGCTACGCTCGACGTAATCCTTCAACGTGCCGGTCAATTTGGCACGGCGACGATTCAAAGATCCCATCAGAATCGACGCCGCCATAAAAGCAACGACAAACCACAATGCGGTCTTGGGCGTGAATAGCGTTTCGAGCATGTCCGCTGGCATGCCGTAAGGATACCCGCCGGCCAAAACGTAGGCCAGGACTTGACCTTACACGACGGCACCGCGGTTCGGTTGACGATGTGAACCTGCGATCGATTTGACGAGCAAGCAAATTCAGCCGGCGATTTGCGACGATTACTCGTCTTCGTCGTCGATCAATTGTGGCATCGCGGGGTCTTCGGGAGCCCGTTTTCGCAGTTTTCGCTGCAAACTACGGCGGTGAATACCCAACCGACGAGCCGCTTCGCTGATATTGCCACCGCAATCCGACAGCACCCGGTGGATATGTTCCCACTCGTTCCGGGCCAACGATGGAGCCGGAAACGCCAAAGCCCCCTCGGGAACCGACGGGTCATCACCCCGGACAAAAGCCCCCAAAATGTCGTCCGCGTCGGCCGGTTTGCTAAGAAAATTGACCGCTCCGGCCCGCACGGCATCAATCGAAGCCGGAATGCTGCCAAAGCCCGACAAAATGATCACCCGAGTGGTCGGCTTCATTTGCAACAGTTTTCGCAGCAATTCCAGGCCGCTTTTGCCTGGCATTCGTAAATCCAGAACGGCTAAATCCGTCGGCCGCATCCTGAATATCTCAACCGCCTCGTCGTAGCTTCCAGCCGTTTCGACGTGAAAACCTCGCTGCTGCATCGCCATCGACAACCGCTCGCGAAGCACAAACGTGTCATCGACCAACAAAATGCTCTCGGCCCCCACCATCGCCGTGTCATAAACGGTGGCGTTCTCGGTCGGCTGATCAATCATGACAATACCTTCAACTGAAAAACGTACAAACGGAACCTCGCCGAGGGGCTCACAGCGACCAAACATCATTCTACTTGAATCACCCGTCAAGCCGACGTTCAAACGGGCCGTTTTTGCACTCCACCGGCGCCCTCCTCGCCTTTGGGAAGATCATAGTTTCGCGGCAAATCGTACTCGCGACGTGGGTTGTCCAGCGGAATCCGCACGATCACTTCCGTCCCCGAACCTGGCTGAGAATGAAATTGCAATTCGCCACCCAACTGTGAAATGACGTTACGGGTCAGAAACAGCCCAAGCCCGATACCGCGGCCAGGATCCTTGGTCGTGAAAAACGGATCCGATGCTCGTTCGAGCACTTCGGGGGTCATCCCACTGCCCGAATCGATCACGGCCAACTGCAGAGTCTTGCCCATCAACTTGGGCTCTAGCCGCACGCGGCCATGGGCCCCACTGGCATCAAGCCCGTTGTGAATCAAATTCCGAACGGCCTGAGCGACGGCCTCCTGCGGCACCCACACCGGAGTCTCTTCAACGGCATCGGTTCCGTCAGTCACGTCGACGCGGTGCGGATCTCGAATTCCTTCAAGCACCGTATCAATCAATTCGCCAACCGTCGTTCGATCCCAGTGGGGCGTCATTGAATCGCCAGCCGCTGATCGCATCCGCTGCAAAATTTGCCGACACATTTCCAGTTGCTCGTCGATCAGCCGCAAATCAGTGTCGACGGATTTTGGTTTATCGCAAGCTTCCAAGTGTCGCGACAGTTCACGAACGATCACATCAATGGTCGACAACGGAGTCGCCAGTTCATGCGCGGCGCCAGCCGCCAAAGTCGTTAAACCTTCCAACCGATGGCTGGCGGCCTGATCCGCTTGGGCGCGCAGCAACTGTTGCTCGCGTTGCTTTAACTGACCCGCCGTTCGCGTCACAAAATAAATCACGACCGACGCACAGGCAGAAAACGCCAGCATCAAACCAATCGAATTCAAGCCGATGCCCACGGCGGTATCACTGCCGACGCCGTCGATTGGATCGGAAGCGAACAGCAAAAACACGTATCCAACAATCGCCGTCGCCGTCAAACTCCACGCTGCGGGCGGACGAATCATCACGCCGCCGACCGCTAAGTTGACAAAGTAAAAAAAGCAAAACGGATTACCCACGCCGCCGCTTAAGTGCAACATCGCCGTCAATGTCACGAGATCCAGCAACATCAACGTCAGCGCAACGCCGTGGCGCAGTCCCGAATCGTGCCCCGAGTCATGACTTGGGTCCGACAAGTTTGGCGAGTCAATGCGGACGAAGACGTCTTCGTGACCCTGCCGACTCAGCCACCATGCGTAGACGACGTTGGTAATGGCCGTCAAACCGACCAACGCAATGAGTGCCGTGTAGGATAGGGGAATGGCGGTCAAGAACTGAGTCGCCAAGATCGTCGCCAATTGCCCAGCGACCGCAAACGAACGCAGATGCAGCAACCACTTCGACGACCCCAAAGGTGCCGCCGCGATCAACGGGATCGAAAGAGAGTCACGAGATGATCGCATAAAGACCAAGCTTGTTTCGGTGTCGCGGCAGGCGAAACCGACGCTGATTCAGAGCAAAACGATTGTCCTCAATCGTCCTACGGATTCAGTTCACGCTGCGTCAGCTCGTCTCGCAATCTTGCTGCCAACTCGTACTGTTCGCCAGCAACGGCGGCTTCCAATTTTTCGTTCAGCGTTTGCCCGACTTCGTACTCGGTTCGCAAGGACTCGCGAAGCTCGACCAATCGCACCACCAACTCGTCCGAATCGAAATGTTCTTCGGCATCGTACTTGGTAAAGAAATTGCGCATCGTTTCCAATCCGCGATTGATCGCTTGAACGGCTTCTTCGGCCGTGTCGTCTTCTAGTTCGCCAAGTGCATCGGCCTGCGTCCGGTGGAACAACACAAACGGTCGATATTGCTCGTGCGTTTGCGTCCACTCTTCTTCGGGACTCATTTGGTTTGTCACGTCCATCAATCGCAGCGTGTGATCGGCATCCATCACCGCGCGAGCGTAGAATTCCAATCGCAACCAACAAATTCGTCGGTGATAAAACTGCATGAACTCGCGATCGACTTCGTTGCATTCGTCGTCGTTTAATACGTACGACGGATCATCGAGTTGTTTTTGCAGCAACCAGTCCAACACCGTTTCGTGACCGTGGACCTCGCCGCCATCGGGACGCCCAGTGGTTTCGAACTGCAACACGCCCATATCGACCCGCATTTGGATCAAGTCGCGGTCGTCTTTTCCTTTGACCATGCGGACGTTCAGCGTCGCCGGATCAAACTTCCAAGTCGACAATAGGTCATCGAGGTGTTTTTTTCGTTTCATCAATCCGTGTCACGGGAGAGAAAAGATGTCGGATAAGAATACGCTTGAAGTATAGCAGCCCGAGGGACCGAGCCTCGTCTAGCCTAACTATCGTTCCCCCAAGATCCTCCACGCCCACGTTTTTTTTGCGAGACACGTGTTTTTTGGTCCATTCGACGCCGTTGGCTCGCTCTGCTGGGGCGAGTTGCTTTGCGGGGCGTCGGCGCATCCTGGCATTCGAGCAATAAGCCGACCAGTTTTTGACGTGCATCGGCTAAATTTCGGACCTGATCCCGATACTTGTCGCTATGCAGCACCAACTGGCCTTCGCGATTGATCCGGTTGGATTGGCGAGCCACAAAACGCCGCCGCCAAGCAGGATCCAGCGATTCACAAGCCGACGGCGACCAGTGCATCGTGACCTTGGAATTCACCTTGTTGACGTTTTGACCGCCCGGACCACTCGATCGAGCCGTTGTGATGCCGATCTCTTTTTCGGATATCGTCAAACGATGATTGACATATAAATCGGGCATATTTCTGGTCTACTTTTTCGTTTCCGTCACACACATATTCATTCAATCGAAGCTCGGCGAAAGCAAACGATGCCAACACCTTACCGCATTACGTTGATTTTGGGGCTCTGTTTCGGCTGGGCAGTCTATGCACGGTCACAGACACCGCCTGACCAAACGACCCGCGACTGGCCCCGTTTGCTGGGCGAAAATTTTGACGGCCAGGCAGCCACCGCCCCCGAACTGCAAAACTCAATCGACTGGACCCTACCGCCGACTTTTAAGTGGTCGGCGAAAGTCGGTTTAGGGTATGGACTTGGTGCGGTTTCCCGCGGTCGGTATTTCCACTTTGATGCCGACGACTCGGATCGGTCGAACCCCGCCGAACGCACCACCGCTCGCGACCTGCAAACCGGCGAACTGATTTGGACGGTAAACGAGCCACTGGTCTATCGAGACCTGTTTGGGTACGAAGAAGGTTCGCGCAGTTCGCCCACGATCGATGGCGATCAGCTATTTACGCTTGGCGTGGCTGGCCGGTTGGCTTGCCGAAACACGTCCGACGGCAAACTGAATTGGTCGGTCGACACGATCCAGAAATACGGCGTCGTGCAAAACTTCTTTGGCGTCGGATCGTCACCGCTGGTGATTGACGACGCGGTGATCGTGATGGTCGGCGGCAGCCCCGCAGCCGACCAAGACGTCGCGCCGATGCGATTGGACCGGGTCTCGCCCAATGGATCGGCACTGGTCGCGTTTGACCGCAACGATGGGCATGAGCTTTGGCGATGCGGCAAGGACCTGGCAAGCTACAGCAGTCCGCGGACGATGAAAATCGACGGTAAAACCTATGTGCTGCTGTTCGCTCGCGGCGGTTTGATCTTGGTTGATCCCGACTCCGGTTCGGTGCAGTGGCGATACGATCATCGCGCCGAGATCCTGGAAAGCGTCAACGCGATCGTGCCAGTGGTCGACGGCAACGAAGTCTTCATCAGCGAGTGTTATCAGGTCGGCAGTGTGCTGCTAAGAGTCACCGCAAAATCGGCCGAACCGATTTGGATTGATCCGGCGGGTGACCGCCGACGTCAAGCGATGCGATCGCACTGGGCCACCCCGGTTTTGGCCGATGGGTTTCTTTACGGATGCAGCGGCCGCAATGCACCCGACAGCGACCTGCGCTGCATCGACTGGAAAACAGGCGAAGTGAAATGGACGGACGACCGACGAACTCGATCGTCGACGACCCGCGTTGGCGACCACTTGATCGTGCTGGAAGAACGCGGCGAAGCTCAGGTGATCCGCACCAATTCCGAACGCTTGGACGTCGTCGCGACCTGGCCACTTAACCGCTCCGATGGCGATCGACCGGCACTGGCCTACCCATGCTGGTCAGCCCCCATCGTGGTGGACGACCTGGTTATCGTTCGCGGTGACGAGCACGTGGTTTGCCTAAAACTGACGGCGTCCGAGTAATCGGGCTCCAAAGCAACCCTTCGTAACCCTGCGTGGCCCTTCGTAGCCCTGCGACTCCGTTCGCTGGGTGTCCATTTTCTGTGCCAATTGCTTGGCAGTTTATGTTCCGCGAGCAGAGTCGCGGGTCCGCTTCGGGTGGACAAAACCAAAGTGACGTGGACCACTAGCCGTCACCGTAAAATCAGTCTGCAAAGCCGAGAATCGGCCCTGAACACGCATCCCGATGCAGAATCTAGGCGTCTCGGCTAAGATACGACCGAATCAAAACGATAACCTGGATACCAAACGTGCACGAATCTGCAACCGAAACGTCCTCCAACGAAAGCTCTGACCACCGTTTTTTCGCGGACCCGAACGAGCCCCGCAACGATTCGGTTGACTTAAAAGCGATCGAAGCCGCGGTTCGCGTAATTTTAGGCGCTGTCGGCGAAGACCCCGACCGCGAAGGTCTGCTTGAAACGCCGGCTCGCGTCGCCCGCATGTACGCCGAAATGTTCGCGGGCTTGAAAAGCGATCCTGCCCGACACCTGTCCAAGGTCTTCACCGAAAACTACGACGAGATCGTTCTGGTTCGTGACATCAGCTTTTCTAGCATGTGCGAACACCACCTGTTGCCGTTCACCGGAAAGGCACACATTGCCTATCTGCCAAGCGGCAAAGTGGTCGGGCTCAGCAAGCTTGCCCGAGTCGTTGAAGAAGTCGCCCGTCGTCCGCAAGTCCAAGAACGCTTGACGCAAACGGTCGCCGATATGATCGAAGACCGCTTGTCGGCTCGCGGTGTCGCCGTCGTCGTCGAATCGACGCACAGTTGCATGACGATGCGGGGCGTTCGCAAACCGGGCAGTCTGTGCCTGACCAGCGCGATGCGAGGCGTCTTCCGTGATGACCCGATGTCTCGCGCCGAAGTCCTGGGGCTGATCAACCGAGTCGGTTGAACGACATTTCATGGACATCGATAGACAACGGGTACAAGACGATTTGCGAGGCATTGTCGGTGGCGATGTCTTTTGCGATTCCTTGATGACGCAGCTTTATGCGTCAGACGCCAGTATCTATCAGATCAGCCCCTTCGGCGTCGTTCGTCCTCGCACCGTCGCCGATGTCATGGCGACGGCCCAGTACGCGGCCGAACACGAAATCTCGTTACACCCACGTGGTGCCGGATCTGGCGTTGCCGGCGAATCACTCGGCGGTGGCCTGATCATCGACTTCTCGCGGTACATGCGACGGATCTCGGTTTCGCCCGATGGGACTCGCGTCGTCGCTCAAAGCGGCGCGATTCTAGCCGAAGTCAATCGTGCCCTCCGCCCCCAAGGACGTTGGTTCGGCCCCGACCCGGCAACGCGCAGCGTTACGACGATGGGCAGTGTCCTAGCAACCAACGCATCCGGCAGCCACTATTTGCGCAGCGGCTCGGCTCGCGATACGATCGAATCAATGCGAGTCGTCACGGTCCAAGGTGAACTGCTGGACTTATCCGTCCACAGCACCGACGACGCGGGAACCCCCGGCCGCTTGGCACTTGGCATCGCCGAAATCCAAAGCCAATTCAAATCGCTGCTCGAAGCCTCCGGCGAATCGCCCAAGTCGCGTGGCGGCTATCGAATCGATTATGTCGTCGAGACCGGTCGCAACACCATTCACTCGCGAGTCGACTTGGCCAAGTTCATGGTCGGCACGCAAGGCACGCTCGGCATCATCGTCGATGCAACCGTCCGCACCGAAGCGATCGCGACCCACCGCGGCGTCGCGCTGTGTTTCTATCATCGATTGGACATGGCCGCCCGCAGCGCCGTCGCAGCACTCAGCCACGGCCTAGTGGCCTGCGATCTAATGGACCGGCGGTTGCTGCAGATTGCGCGGGATACAGACCCTCGGTTCGCCGAACTGCTGCCGCGCCAAGCCGAAGCGATGGTGTTGGTCGAAATCCAAGGTGAATCGCTGCGCGACTTGCATGATCGGCTAGCCATCATCCGCGAATCCATGTCGACCGGTCACGACGCCGCATTCGCAAGCCTGGAAACCGTCAACCAAGACGAACGCGACTTCTATTGGCAACTCTCGCGACGCGTCATCCCACGCCAATACCGTTTCAAGGGTACCGAGTCACCGGTGCCGTTCATCGAAGACGTATCCGTTCCTAGCCAGAAACTGCCCGACTTTGTCACCGCTGTTCAGGACACCCTAAAAAAAAATCACGCCACAGCAACTTTCTTTTCGCATGTCGGGCATGGGCAATTGCACCTGCGACCGTTTCTGGATTTGTCGAAAGCCGAAGACCGAAAACGACTTCACTCGCTTTCCAAACAAATCGCCGAAGTCGTTTGGGCACACGGCGGTCAAGTCAGCGTCGAACATGCCGCCGGGCTCAGCCGTTCGTACCTGCTGCCCAACCAGTTTGGTGACTTGTGGCAAGCGATGGGCCAAGTCAAACGTTTGTTCGATCCAAACCACCGTCTGAACCCCGGCAAATTGTTCGGCGCGGTGTTACAGAAACCGAACGAGAATCTACGTCCGGCTGACCAGACAATCGAAATCGCGTCCGACAATCGCGTCGTCGTCGAAGCCGACCAACCGCACATCGTTGCCGCCGCCGCAGAGCAGGGCAGGTCGGTGCCGCAATTGCAGGTACTGCAGAATTGGCCCGCCGGTCACATGATCACCTCCGTTGCACGCAGTTGTAACGGGTGCGGACGTTGCCGAACGACATCACCAGGCGAACGACAATGCCCAATTTTTCGCGCCACGCCACGCGAAGAAGCATCGCCCCGCGCCAAAGCAAACTTGCTGCGCGGCGTGATCAGCGGCCAACTGAGCGTCGACGACTTGGCAACCGAAAATGCAAAAGAGATTGCCGATCTGTGTTTCAACTGCCACCAATGCCGACTCGAATGTCCCGCATCGGTTGACATCCCCAAAATTGTTGGCGAACTAAAAGCTCAATACGTCGCGACCAACGGGTTGCCCGTTTCCGACCTATTGATGGGACGCATCGACACGGTCGCCGCGCTGGCGTCGCGGATCCCATGGCTGTCAAACATGATGATGCGTGGGCGTTTCCCACGCTGGGTCGCCGAAAAACTGTTCGGGCTCTCCGCGGCTCGCGAGTTACCGCCGGTCGTTCGCGAAACATTCTTGCGGCACGCTCATCGCCGGCGCTGGACCAAACCGTTGCCGCAAGGCGGCCTGAAAGTCCTATACTTTGTCGACCATTTCGCCAACTATCACGACCCCGATATCGGTCGTGCCCTGGGCGAGATCCTGCAACAAAACGGCATCGGCATTTATGTTCCGTTGGCTCAGCTCGGATCCGGCATGGCCCGCATCTCGTCCGGTGACCTCAAGGGTGCCCGCAAGATCGCGCGTCGCAACGTCCGGTTGCTGGCCGATGCGGTTCGCCAAGGCTACACGGTGATTGCGACCGAACCCGCCGCCGTACTATGCCTGAAACACGAATACCCAAATTTGCTGGACGACGAAGACGCCCACTTAGTCGCCGAACATTCGCACGAAGCGTGCCAGTATCTGTGGAGCCTGCATCAAGGCGAACGATTGTCGCTGGAATTTCAAAACGTCGACGCCAGCATCGCCTATCACCAACCGTGCCATCTACGCGTGCTCGATCCGAATCAAGTCGGCCCGAAACTGCTAAGACTAGTTCCGGGAATTGAAATTCAACCGATCGATGCTGGCTGTACCGGCATGGCTGGAACGTGGGGACTGCAACGTAAAAACTATCGAAACAGCCTACGAATTGGCTGGCCTCTGATTTCAGCAATGCGGTCGGCACGGGTGTCGATTGCCACGACCGAATGTAGCGCCTGCAAAATGCAGATTGAACACGGCAGCGGCCAAAGCACGATCCACCCGCTTAAACTACTCGCGTACGCGTACGGCCGAATGCCAAAAATCGACGAAGAACTCAATCCACCAACATGATCAAACTGCAAATCCAAATGTTCGCCGGCGCGAAACAACTTGCCGGCAAAGACGTCGTCGAAATCGAAGTCCGTGAACCCATCCAAGCGAAAGCGATTTTCGATGCGTTACAAACAACTTCACCCGAGCTGGCGGCGTTGATCCCGTCGTGCCGACTTGCCGTCGACAATCGGTACGTGATCGACCAAGCCATCATCGACGAAGACTCCATCATCGCTCTGATCCCGCCTGTCAGCGGCGGTTAAGAACTTGTTGCAAACAGGGTGTACCCAGATTTTCGTCGGCTGCTTTACTGCAAAGATCCCGCGGCAAAGAGACGTCTCGCCCCTTTTCCCGCAGGATTCCCAAACCACCTCTGAAAGCTCGCGACTCGAAAGTGCCTTCCCAAAACCGCATCTATACCGAACTGGTCGACACGCCCATCGACATGCCATCGCTCGCCGAAAAAATTGGCGATCCCGATGTGGGCGCGCACGCCTGGTTCATCGGTGTGACTCGCCGAACGACCGGTAACCAAATCACCCAAACGCTTGACTACGAAGCCCACCGTCCGATGGCGATCGAACAAATCAATCAGATTGCGTTGCAAGCCATCGAGAAATTTTCACTCACCAAGGTAGTCATCGTCCATCGTCTCGGCAGCGTCCCCATCGGTCAGGCCAGCATCGTCGTCGGCTGCAGCAGTTCGCACCGCGTCGACTCGTTCGCCGCACTGCCTTGGATGATGGACACGCTGAAGCAGGACGTTGCCATCTGGAAACGAGAAACGTACGCCGATGGCCAACAACATTGGGTTCATCCAGCACCTGAACCACCCCAGGCTTAGCCAACCATGAGCCATCGCAAACGCATCTACATGGACCACGCGGCGACCTCGTGGCCTAAACCCAACGCTGTTCTTGACGCGATGGATTCGTTCGCTCGCCACTGCGGTGCGACGGCCGGACGAGGCGGTTACGATTCGGCAGTTACGTCCAGCAACCTCATCGCCGCAGCGCGGCACACACTCGCCACCATCATCGGCGCGCCGTCGGACGACTGCGTTTCGTTTCACTCCAGCGGCACCGCCGCGCTCAATGCCGCGATCCATGGTGTTTTGAATCACGGCATCCTGCGTCCTGGCGATCACGTCGTCACCACGGCCGCCGAACACAACTCGGTGCTGCGTCCGCTGCATCACTGGCAACAAAATCACAACGTTCGGTTGACGATTATCCCGACCGACTCGAGTGGCCGCGTCGATGCCGACGAACTGATCGCGGCCGTTACCGACCAAACTCGGCTCGTCGCTCTGACGTCCGCCAGCAATGTGACCGGCGCGATCCAGCCCGTCGAAACGGTCGGCAAACAACTAGCCGATCACTCGGCGATCTTCTTGTGCGATGCGGCCCAGTCGTTCGGCACGATCGCCATCGATGTCGCCCAGTGCCGCATCGATCTGCTGGCCGCCCCCGGACACAAATCGTCCGGCGGTCCAGCCGGCACGGGGTTTCTTTACGTTGCACCGCGAATTCACGACCAGATCGCGACAACGATCCAAGGTGGAACGGGCAGCCAAAGCGAGTCGCTGGACATGCCAAGCACGATGCCGGCGATGTTCGAAGCCGGCAACCTAAACGTCCCCGCAATCGCCGGTTGGTTCGAGGCTCTAAAAACCATCACGCCCGACGAACTTGCCCGACGAACCCGCCATGCCGCCACGATCGCAGACCTGCTGCATCGATCACTTCGTCAGATTAGCGGCATCACGGTCCACGCCCACTCGTCCGATTTGCCGATCGCCAGCATCACGTCGCCCGATTATCCTGCCAGTGATCTGTCGATGATTCTGGATTCTGAATTTGCCATCGAAACGAGGTCCGGTTTGCACTGCGCCGCGCTGATCCACGACTGCATCGGCACCGGCCCCGAGGGTACACTGCGAATCAGCGGCGGACACACCACCACGACTCAAGAAATCGATTCCGTCGTCGCCGCGATCCAGCAGATCGTCCAGCCTGCGGCCCAGTGACTGACTGACCCCAACCGACCTTTGCCATGAGTAAAAAGAACAAACGCCACGCCAAGTCCAAGGTCAATCAGTTGCCTTGGTATGAAGACGGGCTGCAATTCGAATGTACCCAGTGCGGTGACTGCTGCAGCGGCGCGCCGGGCTACGTTTGGGTAAACGACGAAGAAATCCAGGCGATGGCGGATGAAATGGACCTCGCCGTCGACGTTTTCTCAAACCGTTTTGTTCGCCAAGTCGGCGTCGACCAAAGCTTGATGGAGTATCCCGACGGCGACTGCATATTGCTGGACCCGGACACTCGCAAATGCTCCGTCTACGCATCCCGACCTACCCAGTGCCGGACGTGGCCGTTTTGGGATTCGACTCTCAAACGCCCCAAGGATTGGAAAGAAACCTGCGAAGTCTGTCCCGGCGCCGGTAAAGGCAAGCTGTACACGTTCGACCAAATTGAAACCCAACGCAAGAAAAAGTCGGTCTAACCAGGCCGCAACTCAACCACCTGCGCCTCCCACCACCGATTCCCTCAGCAATGAAGATCCTGCCATGAATAACATTCCACGGTTGCTCGCCTCTGCCATCGTCTGCCTAGCTGCTGGAACAGCGACCGCCGCCGAACCGACCGTCGTCTTCCAGGACGACTTCGAGAGCGGCCTGGGCCGTTGGGAGATTCTCGATCCAGCAACCTGGCGACTCAATGACCACGACGGCAACAAGACGTTCGAAATCACCGAGCGTCAGAGCGAATACAAACCGCCCGTCCGCAGCCCAGGTCACGTCGCCCTGGTCAAAGACCTAGAAGTCGGCAGTTTCGAGATCACATTCCGAGTCCGCAGCACCAAAGACACCGGCAACCACCGCGACTGCTGTGTTTTCTTTGGCTACCAAGACGACCAACACTTCTATTACGTCCACGCCGGAGCCAAACCGGACCCACACAGCGGCCAAATCATGATCGTCAAAGAGGCTCCCCGACTGGCGCTGACCGAAAATACGAAATTGACGCCCTGGGATGACCAATGGCACGCCGTCCGGGTAACTCGAGACATCGAATCGGGAAAAATCTGTCTATTTTTCGACGATATGGTCACGCCCCACATGCAAATATCCGACAAAACCTTCGGAGCAGGCCGAATCGGGATCGGATCCTTCGACGACCTCAACGAATTCGACGACATCCGGGTCACGACCACCGAAGTCAAGACTCAATAGTTCCCCTTGCGAGGCCCGCCCCCGTTAAGTAGATTCCTACCTTCCAGCAGCAAATCGCCGCTGGAACCAATTCCCCTGTAGCTCAGTCGGTAGAGCAGGTGACTGTTAATCACCCTGTCGCAGGTTCGAGTCCTGCCGGGGGAGCTCGTCGTCAAGGTACTAACCTGACGACACCCTAGTTAACGCCCGTATGTCAGAGATGACACGCGGGCGTTTTTTCGTTTCTGACCGCGTTTTTTGCGGGCATCGCGGATGTCTCTGGCCGCCCGGCGATCTCTCCAGTTTGCACCCGTCCCGTGTCAGAGACGTTTGTGAACCGCCGGTTCTCATGCGAGACCCAGCTTTTCGCCGCGGATTCTCTCTGTATCTCTGATTAACAGAGACAAAAGGTTAACAGCCCGTTTTGCTTCGTCATCTCGGACGTGAACCGGGTAGGTATATCTCAGTGACACATCTCTTCTTCCGGGGTCTTGGGCTGGGCGATTGATCGCAGGCGGGGACACGGGCACACGTTCTCTTACGGAGGCGGGCCTTTGTCTGCGACGAATTCCATTGTTGAACTGACGGCGGCCGAGCGACGCGCTCGGGTGGCCGCGATTCTGGCCGGCGGGTTGGTCCGGCTCAAACGCCGCGGCGTATTGGCAGTCGGCGAAGCGACCGACGCAAGCGGAGGCAAGACTTCTCTTTCGATTCTCGGTGATCCGCCGGCATCTCGGCTTGAGTCTCTTGGCGACATCGGGCTGACTGATCTCGATGGTCAACAAATCCGAGACCCCCGAGAAGTGAGATGAAATGATGAGTGTTGCGAAAAATCTGGATGAGCGTGTGCTGGAACAGCAACGAATGATTCGCGTGTCGGAAATTTTGGCCGGAGGTTTGGTTCGGCTGAACCATCGCGGGACTTTGGCGATCCGCGATGGCGGTGATGCAAACGCGGGCGAAACTTCTTTGCCAATCTCCACCGACTCGCCGGCATCTCGGCTTGAGGCGTCGGCGGAATCAGGGCTGACTGTCCACGACAGTTAACAAGTCTGAGATTCCCGAGAAGGAGGGTTCCAAACGATGTCTTTGAACATCAACAAAGAAGTCCGTGCGATGGAGAAACGATCCGTTCGCGAGCTTCGCAAACAGTACGCCGACGTGTTCGGCGAAGGCACGAATGCGTCGAACAAGCCTTGGTTGATCAAGCGGATCGCTTGGCGGATGCAGTCGAACATTGAAGGTGACATTTCGCAGCGTGCTCGTGATCGAGCGGGCGAGATTGCCAACGATGCCGACGTTCGGATGACGCCGCCGCCGGAAGGTTCGTCGGCTGGTGCGGCGACCGCGACGATGCGGACGGCTCGAACCGGCGAGCGAACCAAGACGGTGAATGTCAGCATGCCGGTCGACGATCGTTTGCCACCGCCGGGCACAACGCTGACGCGGAAATACAAGGGTCAGATGTATCAAGTGACGGTCTTGCCGGTCGGGTTTGACTTCGATGGTGAGGTCTACAAATCGCTGACGGCGGTCGCAAAAGCGATCACGGGCCAGCACTGCAATGGGTTCACATTCTTCAAACTCGGGAAACCACAACAATGAAGCGAAACGAAAACAAGACGATCCGTTGTGCGATCTACACTCGGAAGTCGACCGAAGAAGGGCTTGAGCAAGAGTTCAATTCGCTCGACGCCCAACGCGAATCCGGCGAAGCCTACATCGCCAGCCAAATGCACGAGGGTTGGACGTGCGTGCAGACGCGGTACGACGACGGCGGGTACACCGGCGGCAACATGGACCGGCCGGCGTTGAAGCAACTGATGGCGGACATCGAGGCCGGCAAGATCGACTGCGTTGTTGTCTACAAGGTGGACCGGCTAAGTCGATCGTTGCTGGACTTTTCTCGGATGATGGAAAAGTTCGATAACGCCGGCGTGTCGTTCGTGTCGGTGACGCAGCAGTTCAACACGACTTGCAGCATGGGACGGTTGACGCTGAACATCCTGCTTTCGTTCGCACAATTTGAACGCGAGATCATTTCGGAACGTACTCGGGACAAGATCGCGGCATCGCGTCGGAAGGGAAAATGGTCCGGCGGCATGCCGCTGCTTGGCTACGGCGTCGATGCCGACACTTCAAAGTTGGTCGTCGATCCGGACGAGGCGAAACGTGTTCGGGCAATCTTTGAGTTGTACTTGGAGCATCGGTCGCTTTTGAAGGTCGTCGATGAATTGGAACGCAAGGCTTGGGTGACGAAGCAATGGACGACCAAGAAGGGAACGCTTCGCGGCGGGAGGGTTTTCAACAAAACCAACCTGCATCGACTGCTCACCAACATCACCTACATCGGCAAGCTGAGATACAAGGACGAGGTTCACGAAGGCGAACATGATGCGATCGTTGACTTGGAAGTTTGGCGGCAGGTTCAAGCGTCGTTGAACAAGAACGCTCGGTCGGGCGGCGGCGACGTGCGAAACCGGTTCGGTGCGTTGCTCAAAGGCATCCTGCGTTGTTCGGCTTGCGATTCTGCGATGGTGCCCTCGCATTCGACCAAGCCCGGTGGCAAGCGATACCGCTACTACGTTTGCAACCACGCCCAAAAACGTGGGTGGGACAAATGTCCGTCGAAATCGGTTCCGGCCGGCGAGATGGAACGGTTCGTTGTCGACCAGATTCGGTGTATCGGCCGCGATTCAAAGTTGATTGCCGAAGTCATCGAGCGATCGCACCACGAGATCGGTGGGCAAACAGAATCGTTGGTCGATGAAGAGCGAATGCTGCGACGGAACTTGCAGCGTTGGCAAACGGAATTGAGCGAGGTGGTTCGCAAACTGCCGGTTGGTCAGACGGATTCGGTGTTGTTGGGTGTGCTGGCCGATTTGCAGGATCGCATTCGCGACGGCGAGAAGCGATTGGGGCAGATCCGTATCGAGCTTGATTCGCTGCAACGATTGACGATCAATTCGACTGACGCTGCCCAGGCGTTGCAGCGGTTCGACGAGGTTTGGGAAGCGCTGCCGCCAAGGAAGCAATGCGAGCTGGTTCAATTGCTCGTCCGCTTGGTCGAGTACGACGGCGGGGCCGGTAAGCTGAGTATCTTATTCCATGCCAGCGGAATTCAAACACTCGATGATTCGCTGGCTCCGGAGACGACGGCGTGAGCGACCATCTAAGAATCGACGTCAACATTTCGTTCAAACAAGTCAATCGCGGCGCGAGAGTGGCGACGGAGGAGAAGGCGGTCGAGGTAAACGTTCCCGGCCGGCTGCCGAAGGTGACGAAGTTGATGGCGCTCGCGATTCGGTTCGAGCGGTTGCTGGCCAGCGGTGCCGCGGCGGACTACGCGGAACTGGCTCGATTGGGACATGTGACGCGAGCGAGGCTGACGCAGATTATGAATCTGCGATTGCTCGCCCCGGACATCCAGGAGGCCATTCTTTTTCTGCCGGCCATCCGCAGCGGGCGCGACCCCATCATTTTGCGGGATTTGCAGGCGATTGCGTTGACCGCGAACTGGCGGCAACAGCGGCGTCTCTGGAAACGATTGGTGGCCGATGGACCAAACGTGTCCAGCGGGTCTGGATGATGGGTCACTCCCAGAATCGGTTGTCGCCGTGACCAGACTTGTCACCGGTCGTGCAAACCATGGGCGTATTCCATCCACTAACTTTCCAGGGAAACAGGATTGTGAAGTATAAGATCTCCATCGAGTTATGTCCTGAACGCGAACACGAGCACGATTTTTCAATCACCGAGTCCGGGACGCTGACCATTCGATCTCATGAGAATTGCGACTATTCGCAGAAGATTGCGGCCGTCATCGTCCGCATGCTGCGTGAGTACGATTACGAACCTTCGGCGTACGAATGGGTGCTGGCGAGGATGGCGGGTTACGCCGGCGAGCCGATACACGAGGTCGCTTTGCTTTACGAATGCTGGGACTGCATCAACGATATCCGAGATTGCATTTCGATTGACTTCGAGCGTGCGAAGCTAATCAGCGATTGGGATCTGGAAGATTCGTGGTGCCAAGACAAAGATAAGGTATTCGCAGAAATTGAAGAGCGAAAAGCGCATCGCGAGTTCGGTCTGAAAATTCTGCGGGAAAGTCGCGAGCGGCAGGCTGCGAAAGAAATGTCCGCTGCCAGCACTGGCGAATCCGTTGGGGAAGGAGACAGCCATGAATCCGCTTGAATTTGGTGCACAGATCCGTGCCCGCCGCCAAGAACAACACCTCGAAATTGCTGAACTTGCGAAGCTGGTCGGGGTCACGCGCCAGCATCTGGCCGACATGGAGGCCGGTAATTTCTTCGACGGCGACGGAGCGACCATCGCGTCGATCGACACCGAACTGGACCACCCGCCGCACGACTGCTTGATGTTCGAGGGAATTGAATTGTGGCTGCCCAGCGAGCCGGCGCTGCGTCCGCTCGAAGACGCCCAGCAGCGCCGCGAACTGGTGCAGGAGTTTGTCGGTTTTGTGGATTATTTCTTGTCGCGTGACCTAACGTGTCACACGACCTTCCAATGCTAGCAATTGCGAAAGGTGTGCGGCTGTCTCGTCAGGAGACGCTCAGGAATTCCGGCCACGGATGAGCGGCAATGGACGCCGATTCCCCACTCAATGGACTGTCGGGGGATTGCCAGACGGATCGCCCTCGGCGGTGGAACCGCCGGCAGCCGCGCCCCAATCGCCCTCCAGTCATTCGGAATTGCTGGATCAAACCACTTTCCCACGGACGCTCTATGACCCTGTGACACATCGTGACTTACATGCAAACATTGAATCGACAACGCATTACCAACATTGAATTCCTGCTCTCCGTCCGCCCCGAGCGTCTCGTCAAATTCCTGTCTCCGTATCGTGACTATCTGGCATCATGCGGTTGGACGATGCCGGATGCTGGTACGATCAAAAAGGAGAAAATCGAATCGCTTGCGGCGCTGCTGCAAGTTGCCGATACCGACGCGCCAACCAAGATGCTCGACTCGCTGCATACGATCAGCGGTCTGGCGAACCGAGTGACCGTCAGTCTGCTATTCGACCAAATCGAAGGCCTCTTGCAGACGTTCCACGGACAGGGGAAACCGTTCCCCGGCGATGTTGCGATCGAAGCGTACATGCTTGATCCGGATGCGGCCGAGAAAATTCTTAGCATCCGTTCGGGGACGCTTCGCCGATCGTATGTGTCCTATCAAGCGGCGACTGAACAGATGCCGACGCTTCCTGATGATTTGGAAGCTCGGCTCAATCAGCTAACCAACTACCTCGATCTCTGGTTCGACGAACGCGGATGCGGTCCGGGTGCGAACGTGAAGTATGTCGAAGACAGTTCGCACTTGTTTCTGACAATCGAACACGGAACGCCGATGAAGCGTCAACGAACGCTCAACAACGGCCTGCGTGACTGTTTGATCTTCCGTCCGGCGCTTGACGACTTTGCGGTCATCGACAAGCTGATTTGGGAACTACGGATCAACGCGGAAACGTCGTCACAGCGAGACATTTATCGACGGCAAATCGGAAAGATCATTTTTGACGATGAGAACCTGTTTCCTGATGGCGAACGATACACGCTCAATCCGCTGCTGGCTTACGGACGGAAATGTCTGTCTGTTTCCGCGATTCCCGGATTGAGTTCGGTCGAGTGCTGCGGCGTGAAGATGTTGTTGCCCGGACACGAACCCGAAGAGATCTCGTCAAGGAGACGAAACGTGATCGACGTCTTGGACGATCGCATCATGATGCTTAAAGCGGCGGGATTTACGGAGATCCGATTGACCGAAGCCAAATTTCGGATGTTGTTCTCGGACAGTCGTCGGACGCGAATGGTGACGATCAAACCGCCGAACGTGGCGGTGTTTTCACGCGACGGCGATGCGGCGATCGTGGAACACTTCCTGGCCGCCAATGGGTTCATCACCAATCAAGACGTCGATCCGTATGACCTCCCTCGAACCTCTTATCCGCCACGCTAGTTCGCTCCCGGATCAGTGCACAACGTACGCTCACTGGCGAAAGATGCTCGGGGATCAACTTTTGATCTTCGAGCATCTGTTGCTGTGTACCGATCAGTTGGGCAGCCACATCCCGAAACCGGACTGCGACTACCAATGGTTCAGCATCGAAGACGATGGCGACGGTCAGATCGTTGTCATCGACGATCAACGCGGCAACTTCTGGCGGCAGCCGAGAAAAGATGGCTTAGCGTTTGAGCTGAACTGGTGGCTGATCTATCGAATGCTGTGTAAGGACATTGGCATCGAGTTCGGCTATCGCAAGGTCGATGGGTTTCGATTCATTCACCGAGTCGGAACCGATCGCCCGGCGGCAGGCGTGGAGTTGCCGGTCTATCACCATCGCGGCGAAGCCAATGTGGAGACGGCGAAGTTGCTGATGGCGACCGAAGGACCGCTTGTGGTTTTGTACGCGGGCTGCGAGCCAATTGACGAACCGCTGGCAGCCATGCTGCGGCATCGTGGTTGCCTCTCGCTTCCGTTGCTGCAAAACGTTGTGGTGAACGATCGCGGTGTCACGGTACTACTTGAATCCGCAAAGGACCGCATCGACGCGTATCGCTGTCAGCATGCATCGTCGGACAGGATTTCGGAAACCGAAGCGGTCTTCGTTGTTTCCAACGACGCGAATTGGCCACAGGTCCACATCAAGTTCATCGACCAGCACACGATTCGAGTGTCCGTCGATTCAAAGAGTCGTGCATTTCACTACTCGCAGCTTGCGATGGCGAACAGTCGAAACGCGACGCCGACCAAGCAGTGGACCGTGCTCAAGTCATACGCCGAAGCCGGTGGATTCATTGACTGGAAGTCCCGCGGTTCGTCAGCCAACTTGAAAAAGCAGACCCAAGAGCTGAACAAGAAGCTGAAAGCCGCACTAGGAATCGCGGGTGCGCCAATTGAGTACGACAACGAGTCGGGCGGCTATCGAACCGCCTTCACGATCGAAGACATGTGACGTCAGCGAAATTTCGTTCGGCTCGATTGGCGAAAACTGAATTTTCTTTGTGCAAAACGGACCGCAAAACATCGGGTCATTTTAAACGGCCCAAAAGTATCTCCGCGAAATTTCAGCCGCCGAGCGAAATTTCGCCAGTAAGGGGTGAGACGTCACTTTTCACCCCAAACACGGAGGTCCAATCATGGAACTGCTCAACAAATCGTCGCTCTCGCTTCAACGCCAATTTCTGATTGAAACGCTGCAGCGGATCAATTTCGGCCGGCTCGAAAACTTACGGTTCAAAGCCGGCGAACCGATCCTCGACGAATCGTCAAGAATCTTCCGCGAACACAAGTTCGGCGGCGAGAACGGTCCACGGCCGGAGTCGGGCAAAGTCGATTTTGCCCTCAAGAAGCAACTCGCGGAACTGTTCCGCTACTTCGACGATCGCGGCGACGGCGTCGTCGAATCACTCGAAGTCAAGCACGGCTTGCCGTTCCGCATGGTGGTGATCGAGACGGCGATCTGAGCCGTTCGACACTCCGACCCAACACTCTTTCCATTCTAACAACCTGACATTCAGCCGGCCGCAAAGCGGAGGCGATTGTGGGCGACACCAAGATCAACTTGGTGCGACACAATCGCCTCCGTTTTTCGTTGGCCCGCGTCGCTTCGGTCGTCCACGTCTCGCTTTGTCACCGGCAAGGAGACATTTTTTGATGACCAACACCAACATTGAATTCAACCCGTTTGAAGATCCATTCACCCGCCGGCTCGCCAAGTGGAAAGCGACCCAGCTCGTCGGCAAGTATGGATTCTCCGATACCGATCGCGATGACATCGAGCAGGACATTTACGTGCATGTCTTGCAGCGATGGTCGTCCTACGATCCGGCCGAGGGCCACCATCACAAATTCATCACCGCGGTGATCGAACGCTTCATGGCGAATTTTGTCCGGGATCGTCAAGCCATCAAACGATGCGATAGCGCCGTGGGATCGTTGCAGTCACCGATGGCCGAACCTGGCGAGGATCTGAGCGTCGGCCAAGCCGTCTCCAACAACGGACTGGACGGGCGGCTCGGCCGGCGACGTCGCGGCAGCGATGAGTTGGCTGGCATGCGGATCGACATGGACGCATTGCTGAAAGAATTTCCGGCCCAGTGGCAAGAGGTTCTTGAGCTTCGCAAGTCTTTGACCGTGACAGAAATTTCCGAGCGTTTGAATATCCCGCGCACCACGATCAACGCTTGGATTCGCAAGGTTCGTGAACGATTCGCCGAGGTTGGGCTGGACGAATATTTCGATTTGTCTTCGTCACATCGGACCTAAACCGGGTAGGTCTTTTTACAGCGGCGGACCGATGTGCTTCGGCAAGTTCCCTTTTCATCCTCCACCCCTCACAGCATCAAACCCAGAGCATCCATGCCAAACCTTGCCCTCGACATCGAACGCCGCGTCGCTCTCTCGCTTGCCGTCGGTCGCTACCTGCGATCGGCCGAGCGTTTCAACGAGTCGTCGCGTGAATTCACGGGAGCGTGCCGATCGCTTCGCAAACAACTCGGCAGCGAACAGCGATTCGTCGTTCAAGTTGACTTCAAGCACTACCTCGTTACCAGCGATCGCGACGGCAACTTTGACGTCGAACCGATCGCGTCGCTGTGAGCGGGTCGCAGCAGCGGAAGTGCTGCATTTGTGACCGACCCATGCTGTCGGTCCGAGAAAAGAACGCTACCTGCGATAGCTGTGCCCGCGAGCACCGTCATCGCCATCGGCTCCAGCATGGAGCCTACCGCAACGGACATCCAATCGGGTTCGACTTCGCCGAATACCACCGAATCAACGCCACCTATCACGGAGAAAACTACTTTGCTTGAAACCATCCAATCCGGCAAACAGTCCAAACCACCGCGCGTTCTGCTGTACGGGACCGAAGGCATCGGAAAATCGACCTTTGGCAGCGAAACGCCAAAACCCATCTTCATTCAAACCGAAGACGGTCTTGATGAGATCGACTGCGACCGTTTTCCTCTGGCGACCAAATTCGATGAAGTCGTCGCGGCGCTGAAAACGCTGGTCAATGAGAAGCACGACTACGAGTCGGTCGTCATTGACTCGCTCGATTGGCTCGAACGTTTGATTTGGGACAAGCTGTGCCAGCAGTACGGCGTTGAGTCGATCGAGAAAGTCGATGGCGGATACGCCCGCGGTTACATGCACGCTCTTTCATCATGGCGTGAAGTCCTTGATCTGCTCAACACGCTGCGATCGCGGGACATGGTGATCGTGATGATCGCCCACTCGAAGGTCGAACGGTTTGAAGATCCCGAGTCTTCGCCCTACGACCGCTACTCACCGCGGCTTCATAAACACGCTTCGGCACTGATTTGCGAGTGGTCGGATGCCGTCTTGTTTTCCACCAGAAGGCTTCGCACCCAGACGGAGGAATCAGGATTTAACCGCAAGCGAACGACTGCTCATGCGATCGGAAAAGAGGGCGGCGAACGCGTGATCCGTGCATTCGGTTCGCCTACCTGCGTGGCGAAGAATCGCTACGGAATTGGCGAAGAATTACCGCTCTCATGGCCGGCGTTTGTTGGCGCAATCGCCAATCACTGAACCCAATCACCGATCCATCCAACCTTTCTCTAACCCGTTTCAAACCCAAGGAAACCACCATGGCCGCTCTGAACTTTGACGCCAACCAAGTCGAACCCACCAACTCGCTCGAACCGATCCCGGCGGGCAAGTACGTCGCCGTCATCACGGACAGCGAAATGAAGCCCACCAAGGCTGGCAACGGGCAATATCTCCAACTTCAATTCGAGGTCATCGAAGGCGAGTTCAAGGGACGGTTGTTGTGGGTTCGATTGAACCTCGACAACCCCAACGAGACCGCCGTGCAGATCGCGCAAGCGGAATTGTCCGCGATCTGTCGTGCCGCCGGTGTGATGATTGCCAAGGACAGTCAGGAACTGCATTCGTTGCCGATGGTCGTCAACGTGCGACTGAAACGTCGTAACGACAACGGCGAGATGCAGAACGAGATCCGTGGCTATTCGGCAACGACGCAAACGGCAACCGCATCAGTTTCTCATCCGGCCGGGCCGTCCACCGCGCCGTGGAAACGCTGATCGTGTTGCTCGTTGAAGTGCCCCACCCGCCCAGTATTAACCACTACTGGAGGCGGGTGGGGCCGCGGACGTTGATCAGCAAAGGCGGTCGCGAATTTCGCCGCGACGTGTGCCGTTTGCTTCGTGACATGGAGGTCCGCCCCATCACCGGCCCGCTGTCGGTTGACGTGTTGATTCACCCGCCCGATCGTCGCCGGCGTGACATCGACAACGTGCTCAAGGCGTTGCTCGATGCGCTCCAGCATGGCGGTGCGTACGAAGACGACAACCAGATCGTCGACCTCTCCATTCACAAACGCTGTCCGGTCAAGGGCGGTAAAGCAATCGTCCAAATCGAGGAAACCGATGGTCGCCTTTGCCCACAATTGTCGCCCCGCAAAAAGAGGGTGCCTGAAGTGTGACAAGAAGTTCGCCAGCGATGGCCCCGGCAATCGCATCTGCAAAAAGTGTGGCAAGATCAACGCCCGCTACGCAGGATTCGATGAACGTTGGCTGCAGGCCCAGCGTGGTGCCAAACGACACAACGGGGATTTGATCCGATGCAGCTAAGACCCTACCAACGGGCCGCTGTCAACGCGGTCTACCTGCACCTTCGTCGCTTCGACACCAATCCGGTTGTCGTCATTCCCACCGCCGGTGGCAAGACACCAACCATCGCCACGATCTGTGACGACGCGGTCAACCTTTGGCAAGGCCGCGTTTTGATCTTGGCCCATGTCAAGGAACTGCTGCAACAGGCCGCCGAGAAGCTGACAGCGGTTTGCCCAAGCGTCGAGTTCGGCGTCTTCTCGGCTGGCCTTGGCAAACGGCAAACCGCTGGCGACGTCATCATCGCTGGCATTCAATCGGTCCATCACCGCGCCGAAGAACTTGGTCACTTCGATTTGGTTCTCGTCGATGAATGTCATCTCGTTCCCAAAGACGGCACGGGCATGTACCGGCGTTTTCTCGATGACGCCAAACGACTCAATCTGAACCTGCGAGTCATCGGCTTCACCGCAACGCCCTATCGTTTGGACAGTGGTTCGATCTGTGACGAAGCCGGTCCGCTGCACGAGATCGCGTACGAAATCGGCGTGATGGACTTGATCTGCGATGGCTATCTGTGCCGCCCCACCGCTAAAGCAGCCAAGCAAAAGGTCGACACGTCGTCGCTAAAGATTCGCGGCGGTGAGTTCGTCGCCGGCGACACCGAAGCCTTGATGAATACCGTACCGATGGTCGAATCGGCCTGCAACGAGATCATTGCGGCGACTGCCGATCGCAACTCGTGTTTGATCTTCGCCGCCGGTGTCGATCATGCCCACGCGATTGCTCGTTCACTCGAACAACGTGGCCAGAACTGTCGCGTCGTGACTGGAACGACCCGGCAAGACGTTCGAGACCAAACGCTTGACGATTTTCAGAACCAAAAATGCAAATTCCTCGTCAACGTCGGAGTCCTGACGACCGGTTTTGACGCACCGGCAATCGACTGCGTTGTGTTGCTGCGCCCCACGATGTCGCCCGGTCTGTATTACCAAATGATCGGCCGCGGCTTCCGACTGCATCCCGGAAAGCAAGATTGTCTGATTCTGGACTTCGCTGGCAACGTCATGCGTCACGGGCCGGTCGACTGCATCGCACCACCGACGCCTCAACGAGACGATCGTCCCAAAGCCAAAGAATGTCCAAACTGCGATTCCATCGTCGCGGTCGCCAAACGGGAATGTCCGTCATGCAAACACGAATTTCCCATCATGGCCGATCCTCGAGTCATCAGTCACGCGGGCCGGCCAGCTTCGGCTGCGGTTCTTTCAGATGACATCACCGACCAAACACACGAAGTTCAAGACGTTTTCTACAGCGTCCACACCAAACGCGACGCCGAGGAAGGTGACCCGAAGTCGATGTGCGTCGAGTACGTCATGGGCATCAATTTCCACCATCGCGAATACGTCTGCTTCGAGCACACCGGGTTCGCTCGCACCAAAGCCGTTTGGTGGTGGCGAGAGCGATCCAACGAACCGGTGCCGGACACCGCCGCCGAGGCTGTCTCCCTGGCGACTCGCGGGGCGTTGTCATTCCCCGAAGAGATCACCATCCGCAGCATCGCGGGTGAGAAGTTCGATCGCATCATCGACGCGAAACTGACCGACAAACCGGACACCTGTCTCGCCGGCACGAATGACGACGATGACGAGGTTCCGTTTTGACATTTGAATCAAACATTTCCAAACTTCACGACGCCGCGCTATCGCTGGCCGATCTCGGCTACGCGGTGTTTCCGTGTGCGTCGGGAACCAAACAACCGATCACGACGCACGGCTGCAACGATGCCACGACAAATCTGGACACCATCGAAGACTGGTGGCGAAAGTCGCCGTCGGCCAACATCGGTGTTTCGACCAACGGCATTTTTGTGCTCGACGTCGATGTCGGCAGCCACTGGTTGCTGGAAGATCCCGAACGTTCGATGGACTTGGCCGTTGCGCCACTTTCGCTGACCGCTCGCGGAGGCCGGCAATACTTCTTTCGCCGACCCGAGGGTGTCGCATGGAAGAATTGGAACAGCGAACTGGCCAAGTTTGTCGACATCAAAGTCGATGGCGGCTACGTCGTCGTTCCGCCCTCGGTCCTCGAAGGCGGCCGGCGTTATCGCTGGGCACCAACGATGGAGCTCGATGTTGGCCCCGAGGATCTGCCGTTGCCACCGCAGTGGTTGATCGACGACTTGAACCGTTTGTCCAGCGGCAACTCGTCCGAGCGTGTGACGACCAATGACGCTGGCGGCAATTCCATCCCCGCCGGTCAACGCAACGGCACGTTGGCCCGACTGGGCGGCACGATGCGGCGAGCCGGGATGTCGGTCGACGAGATCACCGCGGCGATTCAAGAAACCAACCGCGTCCGTTGCCATCCGCCGATGGACCGCGACGAGGTCGATCGGATCGCAGCCAGCGTGGCTCGCTACGAACCCGATCAAATCAACGTCGCGACGATCGAGAACCATTTCGAGCAAGACCGCCGGGCGGCCGAAGACAAACTCTTCAATATCCTGTCCAGCCGCGACCTCGACGCGACGCAGTACGATACCGAGTACCTGATCAACGGCGTCCTCGTTCGTGGCCAGCCGGCAATGATCGCCGGCCCAAAGAAGACACTCAAAACCAACATCAGCGTCGACTTGGCGTTGTCGCTCGCCGAGGCCACACCGTTCCTTGGCAAGTTCGACGTCAAGCTGTCACGCCGCGTCGGTGTGATGTCCGGCGAATCCGGTGCGGCAACCATACAAGAAACCGCCCGCCGCGTCGCTCATGCCAAACAGCTTCGACTGTCCGATTGCGACGGTGCGGTCTGGTGTTTTGACGTTCCACAGCTAACCAACCAAGACCACATTGACGCAATGAAACGCGTGATCGAGGACCACGCCCTCGATGTGTTGATCCTCGACCCGACGTACTTGATGATGCTTGGTCTGGGCAACGATGCCGGCAACCTATTCATCGTTGGCGGGCTGCTCAAGTCGATTGGCGAGTTGGCTCAATCGACCGGTTGCACGCCGATCCTGTGTCACCACCTCAAGAAGAGCATCGCCGAACCGTACGAGCCGGCAGAACTCGAAAATATCGCCTGGGCCGGATTCCAAGAGTTCGTGCGTCAATGGGTCTTGCTCAACCGCCGGATCAAATATGACCCCGATCGTGGCGGTCATCACGAACTGTGGATGAGCGTCGGTGGCTCCGCCGGCCACAGTGGTTTGTGGGGCATCGACGTTGACGAAGGCGTTCGCGATGACCCTGGTGGCAGGCGCTGGGACGTCGACGTTCTGGAAGCAAACGATGCTTATGCCAAGCGTGACGCCCAAGAAGAAGAGGTGGGTGAGCAACGCAAAGAGTCGCGTGCCGAACGTAAACATGAGAAAGAGCGAGCGTCACTGCTTGCTTCGCTTGCCAAGTTCAAGACCGGTGAAACCAGCCGTGTCATCCGTGAAGCCGCTGGCGTCAGCGGCAACCGTTTCAACCAACTGATCCAGGAATTGATCGAAGATGGTACGGCCCGCCAATGTGAAATCACCAAAGCCAACGGACAAAAATATGACGGCTACATCATCAGTGGGACGGAGCTATCCCAGTGAGTCCCACCAGTGGCGTTCGTTTGGCCGGCACCAGTGGGATAAGGCTGTCCCGGTGTGTCCCACTTGTGAAGATGGGTTCACTGGGACCACTGGGACTCACTGGGACAAACGCGTTGTCCCAGTGCCGAGCACACCAGTGGGACAAAGCCCCTATAGGGGGCTGTCCCACTGATGTGCGATGTGCGGCGAAGTCCCACCGATGTGTCCCAGTGAATTCTGTCCCAGTGAAATTTGCCCAGGCCAACGAGGATCGACGCAGAGTCGCGATCACGAATCGTGACGCCGGAAACATTTTAGGTACTCCCCGGCGATTTGAACGCCGGTGGGGGCCGCGGGAACAGCAGCCAGTAATAGGAGAGTTAGTTATGAGTGTCCGAACAAATTTAAGGCGGCAAAACACGTGAAAAATCTGTGGCAACGCAAGGCCGGCAATCTCTGCAGCCGAATCAACGCAGACCATCGCAACCACCTCCTCCTCAACGATCCATGGAGCTATCGAGCCCACATCATCGTCCAAAGTTGGCGAATCCGCGCTAGCCAAGGAAATCTCAACCCGAACCTCGAGAAGAGAACAAAGGTAACCACATGGAAACAATCAGCAGAACGAATGAGAAACCGAATTCACAGTCGCCGGCAATCGCGGTTGCGAGACGAAACGACTTGGAAATACTGGGCCAACCACCTGCCGCAGATCAATCTGCGGTACGTTCCGAAGCGAAAACGTCCGTCCTCAAGCCAACCGGCAAGATCAACGTAAAAAACGTGATGCAGCTCTTGGAATACCAAGGCTACCAATGTGCTTTAACCGGCCGCGTCTTGACGCCTGAGATCGCGTCGCTCGATCACATCGTTCCCGTTCGAGACGGCGGCGAACACGTGATCGAAAACACGCAAGTGCTTCACCGAGACATCAATCGAGCAAAGTCCATCCTGTCAAATGCAGATTTTGTCCAGATGTGCCGCGAAGTGACCGCATTCGCCGAATGATTCTCAACGTCCGTCCGAACGCATCGGATTCCTACCCAACCATCCACCCAGCCAACGACCGACCGAACCCTTCCCGTTTCATTTTCTCGCCTTGGAAGGGCCAACACATGCAAGTCGAAATGTGGTCGCTTGATCGGATCAAGCCTTACGAAAATAATCCTCGGTTGAATGACGACGCGGTCGACGCCGTGGTACAAAGCATCAACGAATGGGGGTTCAGACAACCCTTGGTGGTCGATCCGGACGGCGTGATCATCGTCGGCCATACCCGCTGGAAGGCCGCAAAAAAGCTTGGCCTATCGGAAGTTCCAGTTCATGTCGCGCGAGATCTCGAACCCGAAGCAGTCCGCGCCTACCGAATCGCCGACAACCGCACTGGCGAGAACGCGGAGTGGGACTACGATCTGCTGCCGCTGGAAGTTGGAGCGTTGCAAGACTCGGGTTTTGATTGCGAGCTGCTCGGCTTCGATTCCGATGAGCTTGCCAAGTTGCTCGACCCCGGCGTTGACCAAGGCTTGACCGATCCGGACGACGTTCCTGAGCCTCCCGACGAAGCCATCACGCAGCGCGGCGACATTTGGATCCTCGGCGACCACCGATTGATGTGCGGCGACTCGACCAGCGTCGAAGACCTCGATCAACTTCTGGCCGGCGCGAAGATTCAGCTTTGCAATACGGATCCGCCGTACAACGTGAAGGTCGAACCGCGCAGCAAGAACGCGATCGCGGCCGGCAACAGTTCCTTCGAGGCCGGTAAGGGCAAGACGAAAGAAGGCCCGAAGAAGATGCGTGCGAAGGATCGTCCGCTTGAAAACGACTTTGTTTCCGACGAAGAATTTGACCGGCTGTTGAAGGCTTGGTTCAGCAACATCACCCGCGTGCTCGAACCCGGTCGCAGCTTTTACATTTGGGGAGGCTTCTCGAACATTGCGAACTATCCGCCGGTCCTCGCCGCGGCCAGTTTGTATTTTTCGCAAGCGATCATTTGGGACAAACAACATCCTGTGATGACGCGAAAAGA
>JBAUHR010000130.1:0-6983 GCA_049680385.1 Rubripirellula sp.
GTACGTCGGCGTGCTGGGGTCGACCGAGGCGGCGGCGACGGAAACGTTCTGGTTAGAAACCGACACCAATTCGCCAATCACCGGGATCATCGGGCTGGTGATTTTTACGAAAGCATCCAACGGGTCAGCGTCATCGGATTCGATGGCGTTCAAGAAATCGTCGGCTGCGCGGTCCATCATGTCGGGCGTGACGCCGAACTCGTCCATCGACGAACGCAACATTTGAGCCATCGAGGCCGCATCGAAGCGGTTCCAACTGGATTGGCGTTTCAAGCCGTCGTCGGCAGATGCGACCTGTTGATGAGGACCGAGCGTGGCCGCAATCGCGATGATGGCCATCGCTTGGATTCGGCAGAGACGTTGAAACGAGCCATTCGGCACTGACGTCAATCGATTCACATTCACCTCTCGGTCACTGATTACGTTTCAATACCAAATCTCGAGTGATTCGGTAAAGACGATTCTGTCGCTCGGCGAGATCCTGCAAAAGCGGCAACACCTCATCGCCCGACGACTCACCTGATTCTAGCAGGCTTGAATAGCGATTCGTCGTAGATTTAATCCGAGTCTCCATCGTTCGGATCAATTTTAGTTCCGCCAAGGCCTCGACCAACGGTTGTTCGCCTTGTCCGGATTGCCCGGGTTGGCCCTCGCCCTGCTCCTGTTTTTGCTTCTCCAGATCCCGTTGTGCCTTCTGTAGGGCCTCAATCATCTCGCCAAGCGCCGCCAGGATGTCGTTCTGGATCCCCTGAGTCATCGCGTCGATCTTGGTTTCGGCCAACCGCTCGGCCACTCGAGCGGTATCGCTGCGAATTTGCAAAACGACTTCTGGGAACGCGACACTTGAGCCTTCTTCCCTCAACAGCAGCATTGCCCGGTCGGCTTCCATCGTGATTTTTTTCTCTTCGAACGCCAAATCGCCAGCCTTCAAATCCGTTTGACGACTCCGCTGGCTCGCCGGTGTGGCCGCCAGCGAAACGGTGTCCTCGAGCACTTTGGTCTGCATCGCCGCCATTTTTCTTAGACGAGCTTCCAGCTTGGCGAGTTCCCGCTGAAGTTCTTCTTCGCGAAGTTGCCGCAAAATTCGTTCAAGCCGGTCGATCGCCGCTCGCAGGTTCTCCTCCGCCTCGCGTTGTTTCTCCGTCGCCTCTTCCCGTTTCGCGTTTTCGAGCTCTTTTTCAGCCTGCTTCATCTTTTCGATGGCCTGCTCGAGCTGTTTCTGGACCTCTTGTTCAGCGGTTGGTGGCTGCTGGGGCGACTTCGATTGCTGCGGCTGGCCGGAATCCGAAGGTTTCGATTCGGACGGTTTCGAGTCCGAAGGCTGTGATTCGGACGGTTCAGAATCCGACGGCTTTGATTCGCTAGGTTTTGATTCGCTAGGTTGGGAATCCGACGGTTTCGCGTCCGAGGGCTTCGATTCGGACGGCTTGGATTCCGAATCCGAAGGTTCTGCGTCGGAGTCCGAAGGCTTGTCGCTGTTTTCGCTTTCCTGCGGTTCGCTCTCGCTCTCGTCGCCGAACTTCTCCTTCTCGCTCTCCTCTTCCTCCATCTGCTTGTTTAGTTCTTGGCTCTTCTCCGTGACCGCCTTTTGTTCCTTTTCGACTTCTTTGATGTCCGCGCCGTTTTCGGTGCGAGCACGGGTGCTGCGTTGGTTGTTCAGGTTCCGTTTGAGGTCCTTGATCAGTTTGGTGTAGCGTTCTTTCTCGTCGCGAATTCGCTTCGATCGGTCTTCGCTCAACAACAACTTCATCAGCGACGCGAGTTCCTCGGTCGCGGTCGTTTGCGCGTCGACGGCCTTTTGGAACTCTTGGCTTTCCAGCGACTTCGATGCGCCGCGCAGTCGTTCCAGCACAAACTTGTCGCGTGACTGGCGGGCAGCTCGCCGCAGCAGTGCCGATCGCTCGGGATTCTCGGTCGCTTCCACGTCCGCCAGTCTCAGCAACAATTCTTCCAGCCGCTGATAGCGTTCGGCGACACCGGTTTGCCGCTGGGCCAGCGGCGATTCGTCGGCAAGTGACGATCCGCCAGCCAACAAGCAGCATCCAATCAGCAAGGTCAGGAGGTATCGCATCGTCCGCTTCGTTTCTCGGTTGGGATTTTTAGATTGAATCAACGCGGTCGTCGGATAGCGAAACTCAATCAAACAGGTTCAGCACTCGCTTCTTCCGCTCGTCCTTGGTGTCCTTGAGCAGTTCGTCTTGGTCTTCGATTAACTCACGAACGATGTCCAGGATCTCATTATAGCTTTCCAGGTCCAGCATCTTGTCCAGCACTTCGGTCAACCGGGCGATCACTTCGTCAGCCGTTTCAACCGATGCCGTGGTTTTGGCCATCGCATCGGCCGAGTCGTTGACGCTGCGTTCGATGTCGACGATTTGGTCGCGTAACCTTGCCAGCGGTTCGTTGACGATCAATCGCAGCGGGTCACGGACGCCTTCACCGATCCGCTCTTGTCGGTCCAGCGAGTCGACGCGGTTGTTGACCATTTCTCGCAAAATGTCGTCCAGCGATTCGGCAATCCCGGAAAGTTCCTCGGACGTCTTGCTCGCCTGCAGGCCGCTTTGCTGAGTCCGCAGGCGGCGGATCTGTTGCTGGCGCGTTTGTTCCGTTTCATCGAGCTGGCTTTCGTCTTCGTTGAAACCGCGACGCAACAGGTTCAACGTTTCTCGCAAGTTTCGCGTCTCGTCGATCGTTTGTTCCAACCGCGATCGCAGTGCCAGTTCGTTTCGTTCCAAGCGGGCAAGCAACTGTTCGGGCGTGACCACTTCCAATCGAAAGACTTCGGCGCGAGTCAGGTGTTTGCCGGCCAAGTTGTACAGGTCGCTGGCTTCGCCGATCACGTTGATCGCACCGCCGGGGACCAGTTCGGGCAAGCTGCCGTCGGCGACAAGGTCGCGCAAATCCAGTTCGGTCTTCGCCTGACCATCGCGTGAAAGTTTTGGCGACACGCTGGCAGTTTTTGATGCGGCCGCTTCGTTGTCGGCCTCGTTACCTTCGGCGTTTTCACCTTTCGAAGGAGTCACCGAAACGGTCAACCGCTCGACTCCGTAATCGTCGACCACCGTAGCTGAAACCGGAATTCGAGCGATCGGGGTGACGGCGCTGCCGATCCCCGACAATCGCATTTCAAGTTCAGGCGGCTGGTCCAGCACGACGCCAAGGAAGTATCGGTACGGCGCCTGGGCCGAAATGCCATCCGCATCGGCCGGGACCAGTGACACGGTCGTGGCGGCATCGAAGTTCGCCATCGTCAGCCTCAGTTGACGGCGGTCGTCTGAATAGTCCAGCGTGAATGGTTGGGGCATGTCCGTCACCGTTTTCAGCACCACTTCGGTATCGCCGAGCGGTTCGCTAGACGTCGCCACCATCGTCACCTGACTGCCCTCGCTGATGCGAAGCCCCGATTGATAATCCGTTTCCAGGTCAACGTCGCCGCTGCCTTCACCGCGAAGGTAGTCCGCATAACGCACCGACACTTTCATTTCGGTCAGCGCCGGCGGCGTGATCGCTTCGATGCGAAAATCGTCCAGCCGGTCGTCCAGCCCGCGGACGTCAAGTGTCATCGACTCGCTTAGCCCTGCCAGCGGCGGACCGTCCAGCACGAACGACTGGTAACCGTCCGTGATTCGTCCCACGCGGCGCATGTTGGATTGACCGCGAGTTCCACCGTCGGTGTGGTAGTAGACGATGCAAACGATCGGCAATTCCGACGTCTCGGCATCGGCCCGGATCCGCAGCGTTGGGTTGCTGCCGCGCGGCAAGCGAACCGTCTTAGCATCGTTGAACTCGATCAGTTTCGGTGCCGACGTGTCGCCGTCGACCGCTGTGACGATCGGCAGTTCAACGCCGACCATTTCTAAATGAGCCCGACGTGGCCAAGGCTCGTCCGACAATAGCGTCAACCGCGAAGCGGCGCGTGCGAACGAAGAAGGACTGATGATCAGCAACCCCAGTGACAGGATCGCCAGCGGTCCGGCCACCATTGCTTTGCGAACCAGCGGCTGCCAGCGAAAGACTTTGCCCGGGTCGACCTTGTCGATTTCTGCGGCGGCTTCGCGGTGGACATGATTCAGTAACGCAGGTGAGTGCGAATCGCCCTCTCGCTTGGGGCGGCTAAGTTGAACGGCCGTCACCAACCGGCCGCCAAGTGTTGGGTGATGTCGTTCAACCAAAAGCGCCAAGCTGTCGTCCGGCAACGGCCGACGCAATCGTCCAACTAGCATCAACGCAGTAATCGCGATCACCGATGCAGCAACGACACCCAGCAACAGCATCCGCGCCAATCGAGGCATTTCCGTGCCGCCAAGCTGGACCGGCAAATAGTCGAGTGCCAGTCCGATCCAAAATGCGGCCAGGATCACGGCCGCAATCGCTAACGCAGAATCCCAAACCACATAGCGGCGAACCCGCCCTCGCAGGTTTTCCAGCAGCGAAGTCAGTTTAGGATCGAGGGGTCGGTTGGCAGGCATCAAAGTCGTGTTCAAATGATAAGGTGTTAGGCCAATCGCTAGAGCCAACTCATTTATACCAGATCAGTCCAACTAAACCTGTTAGGACACTTGTGACCAAATTTCGCCCCTGCATCGACTTGCACGATGGCCGCGTCAAACAGATTGTCGGCGGCACGCTGCGGGACCAGGGCGATGGGCCGATCGCAAAACCCGTCGAAAATCACGTCGCCGACCAACCCGCCGGCTGGTTCGCCGCCAAGTACCGCGACGACGGATTGACCGGTGGCCACATCATCAAGCTGGGGCCTGGGAATGACCTGGCAGCCACCGAAGCTCTGGCGGCGTACCCAAACGGAATGCAAATCGGCGGCGGAATCACCGCCGACAACGCAAAGCAGTGGATCGATGCCGGCGCCAGCCACGTGATCGTGACCAGTTGGCTGTTCGACGCCGCCGGAAATTTGCTCGAAAGCCGCTTGAAAGAACTCGTCCAGTCCATCGGTCGCGAGCGGGTCGTGCTGGATCTGAGTTGTCGCCGAGTCATTCGCGATGACTCGGTGACCTGGCGAGTGGCGATGAATCGTTGGCAAGCGATCACCGAGATCGAGATCACACCTGAATCGCTGGACCGACTGGCCGCGTTCGGGGCCGAGTTTCTGGTCCACGCGGCCGACGTCGAAGGGTTATGCCAGGGAATTGACCACGAATTGGTGCAACTGCTTGGCCGCTGGGCCACGGCCAGCGATGGGGCGATCCCAATGACCTACGCCGGCGGGGTCGCCACGATGGGCGACGTCCAGGAAATCGCGAAGTCCAGCGGCGGAGCGATCGATGTGACCGTCGGCAGTTCGCTGGATCTGTTCGGCGGCAACGGAGTCCGATACGCCGATCTTGTAAAAATCAATCGCTAATGCGTCGGCGACTCACTCGCCGTCGTGGTGCGTATTGCTTCGCAGTACGTACTTCAGCGAATTCTTGCCAGCGTCGCCAATGATCGCGGCAACCACATCGGCCAACTCGGGCTTGGTGGGTGCTGGCTTGGCCGGTGCCGACGCGGTGGGTGCTGGCTTGGCTTCGACAGCGGTGCTGTTTTCGGGGGCAGGTGCCAAAGTAAGATTCACGCTGATGGTTCCTTCGTTCAGGGATACGGCTTGTCGGAAATGGTTGGATGTGGGGCGATTCGTCCCAAATGTCTTGCCGTCGAAATCAGTAGGCGAAGACTCGGACGCATTCCCGCCTGATTTGCCGGCCAAAAATCCGATTTATTCGTCAATATCTTTTTCAGGGCCCTGACAGTGGTCTCCCGTTCACTGGCCTGGGTGGGCTAGCAAATCCGTGCGGGCGCATTTGGCAACCAATTCGATTCAACTGCCAGATAACCGCTGTCAGCTATTGACAGATATTTCTCGATGGCGATACTTTGCCGATTCGCCGCCGAGGTCTGGCCGCGTTTTCCTGCAAAGCCGTATCCATTCATTTTTTATGCCAACGATCAACCAACTCGTCCGTAAACGACGCAAACTGAAAAAGACCCAAAGTAAGTCGCCGGTGCTGGAAAAGTGCCCGCAAAAGCAGGGCGTTTGTTTGCAAGTTCGGACGATGACCCCCAAGAAGCCGAACTCGGCTTTGCGAAAAATTTCGCGGGTGCGTTTGAGCAATGGCAAAGAAGTCACGGTTTACATCCCGGGCGAAGGCCACAACCTGCAAGAGCACTCGATCGTGCTGATTCGCGGTGGTCGTGTTCGCGACTTGCCGGGTGTTCGCTATCAAGTCGTTCGCGGTTCACGCGATGCATTGGGCGTCGATGGTCGCAAGCAGTCTCGCAGCCGTTATGGTGCGAAGAAAAAGTAGTCGTTTCACGCGGGATGTGCCCGCAAACGATCTCTGCCAACCGCAAAACAACCTTCATCAAAGTAATAGAAGTCATCGATGGGACGTATCACCTCCAGCCGCACGCAGCTTAAAGGCGACCCGCGGCACAACTCGAAACTGGCCGGCAAGTTCATCAACTGTCTGATGCTGGACGGCAAAAAGTCGACGGCAACGCGAGTTTTCTACGACGCACTTGACGAAATTGGTCGTCGTGGCGAAATCGCCGATCTGACCTCGATCGAAGTCTTCGAAGCAGCAATCGAGAACATCAAGCCGTATATCGAAGTTCGCAGCAAGCGAGTCGGTGGTGCTAGCTATCAAGTTCCGATGCAAGTCAACCGTGTTCGTCAACAAAGCTTGGCGTTCCGCTGGTTGTTGACCGCTGTGCGGGACAAGAAGGGTCGCCCGATGCACCTGAAGTTGGCTGACGAATTGATGTCAGCGTACAAGAAGGAAGGCGTCGCCTACACCAAACGCGAAAACACGCACCGTATGGCCGATGCTAACAAGGCATTCGCTCACTTCGCTTGGTAAGCCAATCGGCAACAACGATTTAAAAAGAACCGCGACTGGTCAGCAGATCAAGTCGCGGTTTTTTCATGCGCGATAAGCGTAGAACAATCAGGCTCCCCCCTCTCCCAATTCTGCAAGCATTTACAA
>JBAUHR010000131.1:0-4595 GCA_049680385.1 Rubripirellula sp.
AACACAACCGTCATAATTGAATCTTTTTACCCATTCGTTAAGGTCGATGGCCAACCGAGTTTCACGCGACCGTGTTGCACGCGTCCCTACCCCAAAAAGCGGGACGCGACCGTATCGGCGAACAGCACACCATGGTCGGTCAGTCGTACTCGATCACCGAAATCGTCGAGTAACCCTTCGGCAGACGAACGAGCGATTGCATCGGAGCATACTTGGCGGATCGGAACTTTCATCTCGTGTCCAATGGCATCAATGTCGATTCCGTCGATCAGGCGAACTCCAAACGCCGCCCGCTCCTGGGCGCACTGCAGCGGCGTGATCCATTCCGACTCGGCCGTTGGCGACTGGTCCGATTCCAATCGCTTGATGTAAGTCGTTGTGCTGCGATGATTGACCTCCCGCCGGCCGCCTACAAATCGAGCCGCACCAGGGCCGACTGCGTACCAACCTCGCCCGTCCCAATACGCCAAGTTGTGACGACAACGGTGACCGTCACGAGCAAAGTTCGAAACCTCGTAGTGCGAAAGGCCAGCCTCGGCGTTCATCCGACGTGCCGCTTGATACATTTCGACTTCAACCGTTTCGTCAGCGGTCGACAAATCGCCACGCGACAAACGCGACCAAAACGACGTGCCCTTTTCGAAGGTTAGCGCATAAGTCGAGATGTGCTGGATCGGCAACGCCAAGGCAGTGCTAAGATCTTGCTGCCATTGCTCGGTCGTTTCACCGGGCGCGGCGAAGATCAGGTCGATCGAAACGTTGGGGATCCGCGACGCGGCCAATTCGATCATCGCCGCGGCCCGCTCGCCGGTGTGGCCTCGTTCAAGCAAACGCAACTTGTCATCGTTGAACGATTGAACGCCAAGACTGATGCGATTGACGCCGTGGTGAACCAAGCAATCGAGCTTCTCGGCGGTGATGTCTTCCGGGTTCGCCTCGGTACTGAACTCGATATCGTCTTCGAACTGAAACCGCTGTTCGGCAATCGACAACAGTCTTGCCAGGGCCGCGGGTGGTAAATGAGTCGGCGTACCGCCACCGATAAACACGGTGTCCACCGCCGGTCGGTCGAGCGACGCTAACTCTCGGTCGATCGCGTCCAAGTACCGATCGATCAGGTCATCTCGGTCCGCCACAACGCTGAAGTTACAGTACCCGCAGCGGTGCCTGCAAAATGGAACATGAATGTAGACCGATCGGGGTGTCGGCCAAACAAACGACTCTGCCGCTGTTGACTCTATAGCCATAGCTTCAAACGGCCGTCCATTCGGTCGGGGAATATTTTGTCAACAAACCGTTTCACTTGGCTCTCGTTGTACCGAGTGCTTAAGTGACCGGCGATCAACAGTTCGTTGTTGAAACGATCGGCTCGTTTTCGCCAATCGTCGATGTGCATGTGACCATGTTTGTGAATTTTGTCTTTTCGATGCTCCGGTGCGACAAACGTCATTTCGTTGATCAGCACTTTCGCGTCGTAGAACACCGGATTGTCGTCCAGTCCCTTGGGCGCCGTGTCGCCTGAATACGCAACGATCGGAATCCGAGACTCGGTCGTGATTTCGGTACCACCTATCTTCAGATCGCGAATCTGTTCGCCCGTCAGATCAACAAATTCGGGTTTCAACTTGTGACGTCGCTGATGAACCACAAACCCGAGCGAATCGATCGTATGAGTCGTGCGTAGTGCGGTCACGATGTATTCGCGGCTAATGTGAGTTTCATCGCCAGGCAACAGCCCGACCAACTCGCATGGCATCGCGCCGCGGTCGAGTTTGCGAAAACACTGCAACATGTCCCAGGCCGTATCGACGGCTGAATCCGGCAGGTAGATCACCGGCGGATCCATCTTCATCATCCGTCGCCGCGACACATAGGCGGGCAGGGCAGCGATGTGATCCAAGTGGGCATGCGAGATAAACATGGTCGGCGTGCCCATGAAATCCCAAGGCTGGACGCCGACATCGAACAGCAGTTTCAGTTCATTGATCCGCCAGCACGTTTGGACAGCGGCGCGCGAGTAACCTTCGATCGTCAGACCGTTATGAACGTGCGAAATGAGAGGGACGTTATCGACCATGAATCCAGTGATGCAAATAATTTGATGAAGGTTCGGTAGCCACGAGCAGTGAATACGACGTCGACGCGAGAAACAGTCGACGCAGTGGACTCAGCGGCCAAGCACGAAGACTCAAGCACAAAGACTACCGAGGCATGCCGGGCATGTTGGCCGCTTTGAACTCTTCGGCACCGTAGTTATCGACTTCGTTGACACTTAGGTCATCGGTATAGCTTGCGGTGCGAACCACAAAGATGTCGCCTGTGTCCGACTGCTCGACCGCCGCACCGTGGTGGCGGGTCAATTCCAGCGTTGCCAAGAACCACCCAATAACGGCTGATTTGTGAATTCCGCCATCCACCAAATCGAACAGCGGCAATCGTTCCGATTTGCCAAGCTTGGCATGAATTCGCTGCATGTAAACATGGATCGGGGTGTCGTCGTAGATGACCTCGGTCTGGGGTGGTCCACCGGCTTCCCGCATGATCCGGCCAAATGCACTGACCAAGTCCCAGATTTCCAAATCGACGATCGGCTGATCGCCCAAATCGACTCGCCGGGCCGGCAAATCGTCCGTCATCCGTTCGTACCGCTGCTGCCACCGGCCACCCATTTCGTCCAAAACAGCCGCCGCGTCGCGGATTTCCTTGTACTGCAGCAACCGCTCGACCAGTTCGGTTTGCGGGTCTTCGATGGCACTTTCTTCGGTTTCGTCGACAATTTTCGGCAAAACCGACTGACTTTTCAGCTCCACCAGCGTGCTGGCCAAATCGATAAAGTCCCCCACATCCGTCAAATCCATCTCCTGCAGCACTTCGATGTAGGAAACGTATTGGTCGACGATTTTGGCCAACGACATCTCAGCCAAGTCGACCTCGTGACGCCGTACCAGGTACAGCAACAGGTCGATGGGGCCTCGATAAGCCGGTAAATCGATACGGAAAGACATGTTTAGCACGTCTGCAGTGACGCGTCCCAGAAATTGAAACCCGTTCACAAAACCATGAAAGGGACCGGTCAGAAGCCTATCCTAAGCTGACCGGTCCCAAATCGCAGCCCTTGTTGGATTTAGAGGCCAAAATTATGATGCCACGCTTCGGACGGTTCCCCGACCGACTCAATTCGTCCCCCGAACCCATTTTTCGCCCGCTGATGTCCCAATCTAACCAGCGTCATGTTCTATCCGCCTTGGTCCAGAATGTCCCCGGCGTACTGGCCCACATTTCGGGCATGCTCGCATCCCGCGGCTTCAATATTGACTCGTTGGCCGTTGGCGAAACGGACGACGCGCTGCTGTCTCGAATGACTTTTGTGGTCGTCGGTGACGATCATGTATTGGAACAAGTTGGTAAACAACTGGAAAAGATTGTCACCGTCGTGAAGGTGCTGGATGTCAGCAGCCGTGATTTTGTTGAGCGTGATCTGTTGCTGTTGAAGGTAAAAGCGCCGGCCGGATCGACTCGCAGCGAGATTCGCGAACTGGTCGACATCTTCCGCGGGCAAATTGTCGACGTCGGCCCCGAAGAAGTCATGATCGAAATCAGCGGACGTGAAACCAAAGTTCAAGCGTTCATCGAACGCATGCGATCCTACGGTATCACCGAATTGGTCCGAACCGGACGAATTGCGATGGTCCGCAGTGGCAACGAAAGTTCAGCAATCGACGAAAGCGAATCTCGGTTCGCCTCTTAGCGGACTGACGCGAACCGTAACGGACGAACAACCAAGACGACGGATCGCCGGAAACCTTTAGTTAACCTTTAAAACTCTCTCCCCGATACTCGAACCGATATTCCTGACATGGCTGCAACGATTTACTACGAAAACGACGCTGACCTTTCGCACCTCAAGGGCAAGAAGGTCGCGATTCTAGGTTACGGCTCGCAAGGCCACGCTCAAGCACAAAACCTTCGCGACAGCGGCGTCGAAGTCTTGATCGGTCAACGTCCCGGTTCGCCCAACTATGACTTGGCTGTCTCGCACGGTTTCAAGCCCATGTCGATCGCCGACGCTTGCAAAGCAGCCGATGTCATCAACGTCTTGCTTCCCGAC
Source organism: Rubripirellula sp. (assembly GCA_049680385.1). Classification (GTDB taxonomy): domain Bacteria; phylum Planctomycetota; class Planctomycetia; order Pirellulales; family Pirellulaceae; genus Rubripirellula. Next base: position 4,109 of record JBAUHR010000131.1, read on the forward strand.
GAAGTTCAAGGCGACATCTACAAGAGCGACATTCGCGATAACTTGTCCAAGGGCAACGTGTTGATGTGCTCGCACGGCTTCAACATTCACTTCGGCCAAATCGAACCACCCGCCGGCATCGACACTTTGCTTGTCGCGCCCAAGGGCCCCGGCCACTTGGTCCGCAGCGAGTACGAAAAGGGCGGCGGCGTTCCTTGCCTGATCGCACTCGGTGAAGGCGCATCGGACACCACCAAGCAAATCGGCTTGGCCTACGCCAAGGGCATCGGCGGCACTCGCGGTGGTGTGATCGAAACCACGTTTGCTGAAGAAACCGAAACCGACCTGTTCGGCGAACAAGTCGTCCTGTGCGGTGGCGTCAGCGAGTTGGTCAAAGCGGGTTTCGAAACTCTCGTCGAAGCCGGTTACCAACCCGAAATGGCGTACTTCGAATGCATGCACGAACTGAAGCTGATCGTTGACCTGCTGTACCAAGGCGGACTCAGCT
>JBAUHR010000132.1:0-2184 GCA_049680385.1 Rubripirellula sp.
GCGCCATTGCTCGCTCTTTCGGAACCAATGGCGTGATTTAAAAGTTCGAGACTATTGCGAAGTGAGCCAACTCGGGGCGGCCCATCGATAGGCGAATCGTTCAGACCTTCGTCAAAGGTGTAATGCAACAATACCGTTGGGTCAGTGTCGAGCTTGCGAGCGTGCTGCTGCCAGGCGGCGTGCCGTTTATTCCCATGGTCCCGTTGTTGTGCTCGCAACGACGCTGGTTGAGGGAATCGATCGGGGGAATAGTCCACACCCTGAGGGCCCGTGGAAGTCATGCGAATCGCGTGTCGTTCTTTGAGCTCAAGCACATCACGCTGCGGCGAATTGATCTCGACCGAGCCTTCCAGCACATGAACTTCGGATTCTCTGTCACGATGCACGTCGATGCTGAACGCGGTTCCAGTATCGATCACCTCCATTTCATCCGTCGCGATCCTAAATCCTCTGCCCACTTCCGTAACGAAGCAACTTGCTGCCCCTTCCCGCAGCAAGATTTCATCTACGGCGCGTAACTCAAGGTCCGCCGGCCCACGCAACAGTAGGCGAACACCGGAAAAAAAGTCGATCTGCACGGTGCCCGAAAGCAACTTCAGATCACCTCGTTCGAGCGAATCACCTAGCGCCGGGCGCCGGTCTCCATCCCAATTTGCATCAACCGATTGACTTAGAACAGCAACCGTATTGAGTCGCGGAGTCGCATTACTGTTATTGCTGTCAGGAGTTGCTGACGGGCGGGCTATCCTATTCGGCGTGTTGCCATCTGAATCGGTGTGGCCATTCCACCACCACATGCAGAATACGATCGCTGCCGTAGCGGCAAGTCCACCGACTACTTTGGCAAGTGGAAACGCGTGTGGCTCTGTTGCAATCGGCCGAGAAACGGGCTCACTGGCGATGCTGTTCATTACCTGCGATTCGAGTTCTTCGACGGACGATTCACGGGCGATCCGTGTAGCGAGTACGTCTTCGAGTTCCAGCCAACGCGGATGACTCGACTGAACGGCTTTCAGCTGCCCAAGCGTAGATATTTCTCGCACGAATTCTTCGCGAAATTCACTGTCGATCTTCAGTCGCTCCAAGATGGGATTCAACGCGGATTCATCGACATCGTTTCCCAACCAAGCGGCTAGCAGTTGTTGCAAATCGCCATCCATCAGTCGATCTCCTTACGAACGCATTCCCGAAGCAACGCATTGGCTCGATAGTGCAGGTTGTAGACGGCTCCGATGGAAGTTGATAATTCGGTTGCGAGCGAATCGGCCTTGATGCCGTCGAGACCCGATCGAACGACGTGCCGCATTCGATCTGGAAGTTGGCTGATGCAACGCAGCAGTGATTCGATGGCGTCATCTGATTGCGTGGCGAACGTCGCGTTCAGATCATGTTCGATGACTGCCGCCACTTCCTCGCGAAATTTCGACTCGTTCGCCTTTCGCCGCCCGACTTTTCGAAAGTGCATCAGTAGTTCGTTTCTAGCGATACCAAGGATCCAGGCACGAAATTCCTGCTGGCGGTCATACTTTTCGAGGTTGCGAAATGCCTTCAGGAAGACTTCCTGTGCAAGATCGTCCATGTCGTCGGAGTGGTGCAGTTGGCTGCCCAAGTAACTGCGCAGCACCAAACTGTGCTCGCGTACGACGTGGCGAAAGGCACCACGGTCACCAGCCAGCACCTGTTCAATGGCTCGTTTTGTTTCGATTGAGTTGGTCATCGTTCTGGATGTAAGTATGCCGCACGCAATGAGATCTCACAGGGAATTTCTACGGGGCATCGGATTCGTAGAAATTCGGGCATTCTGTAGGATTGTGAGTGAGAACTCTGAACAAGCGGCATACTCGTCTTTACTCGCATTGTACTGGGCCACGGCCAATCTTCATAAAGACCGCTCTCGTGAAACAAAATTGCAATGAGTCGCAAACTATGATTCGCCATTTTCTTTGTGTTCTTTTTATGGCAGCACCATCGCTGGTTGGTCCCGCGATGGCTCAATCGCCGACGCTGCAGGAAACTTTTAAATCGGTCGATCCAACGCGGATTGCAAACGAAGCTCGGTTGCGAGGCGATCCGCATCGCGGCGCGATCGTTTTCTATGCTTCCGCCGCTGCGTGCGCGAAGTGCCACATAACGGGCGAAGGACAATCGCCGCTTGGTCCTGATCTGGCAAACCTGGGAGATAAA
>JBAUHR010000133.1:0-3980 GCA_049680385.1 Rubripirellula sp.
CTGCAAGGATACTTGAAGATGCGCGTGTTCAGATCAAAGTCGCGCAGCGAGCGACTGTTATCGTCTTTCGGACCACGCGCGACAAAGTCAGCGGCGAACACAACGGATCCGTGGACTTCGTCAGTCAATTCGACTTCATCCCGAAACAGCAAGTGATCAACGACCTCGCGTGCCGCCAGATGCATCTGTGCTTGCCATTCGTCGCTGTCGAAGTCAGCGTCCGGTTGCTCGCGATCGTGGATCAACTTGCGGACAGCAAAATCAGCCTTGGTCATGATGTTGTGCATTTGCGTCTGATGTTCCAGCACCATCAACGCCACAATGTCACTGTACGGCGACAAATATCCCGACGTGTCAAAGTCGTTTCGCAAGTTCATGCGATTGCCGCTGTTCTTGGTGTCCAGCGTTGTGCCACGCAAGAACGCGTTGCCCATGTGAGCCATGTCGCCGTGCAATCCGGTCACATACCAACCGCCCCAGCGCTGGCTAAACGGGCTGTGGTGCCCCGACACAAACGATTCTGATTGCGAACGCACACTTCCGTCGAAATTCGGGTAGACGCTGCGGACGGTGTGTCCGGGGACGCCCGCTGTCATCGACGTCGAGTGGCAACCGAGGCAATCGTAGTTCGACCGTTTAAGCTTCGCTTGCGACGGCCGCATATCCACGGTGTAAAACGCGGCGCCAAGTTTGGGGTCGGTCGTTGACATTTCGATCAACGAACTGCCGCGGATCCAAGCGACGTAGGTGTCGTCGTTGAAGAACACCGCGCGCGGATTGCGGCCCGAAATGTGCTGGATCTGCATGCTCGTTTTGGAAAACACCAGCGTTTGCGAAGACTCGTCGATATCGAGAGCTTCGAGCAGCGACTTCAAGTAGCCGTGGTCGGGCGAGTAGTCGAGCTTTACTTTTCCCGAGCTAACGTCATCGATCAAACGGGTGACTCGATTGTTGTCAGGCGTGTCGGAGTAACTGATTGGCGGCTTATCGATCTCGACGCTCATGTTCAACTGAGCGCTGGCCGAACGGCTGACGCCAATTGAAACGAGTGCGATCGAAACGAACGCTGTTATTGCACGCAACTTCATCGGTAGAGTTCTTCGTCGAAAGCCTGAGGGACGCTGGGGTTCTAGAGTTCTCGCCACTCTCAGCGACTAGCCAACGGACTAGCCAACAAGGCCTTGCAAAAATCAGGCTTCGTTTCACGAAGGATTTCCAGGATTTCGCGGCGCAGTTCAGGTGTCAAGTGATCGTACTGCGGCGACTCGTCACGTCCTTCCAGGATGTCGCTTAGCTTTGACAGCACGAGCGCGCGAACCTCGTCGGGCAGCGCGTCGAACGAAGCCGAATGGATCAGAAAGCTGCACGGATACTTGAACAATCGTGTTTTCAAATCCAAATCTCGCAGCGAGCGTCCCTTGGAATCCCGTTTGCCCTTTGCTTGGAAGTCGGTGGCAAACGTCGTCGAACCAGACACTTCGTCCGTTAATTGAAACTCGTCGCACATCAACAGGTATTGCAAGACTCGATTGGCCGACGATTCAATTCGCCGCGTTGCACTGTCGCTGACGTGACCGGCCGGACGATCGAGTAGTTCGTTCATTTGGTTGGACTGGTGAATCGCTTGGCGTGTTTCGTAGTTCGCGGCGATCATCGCGTTGTGCATCTGCGTTTGATGTTCAAGCACCATCAAGGCGACAATGTCGCTGTGAGGCGTCAGGTACGAGTCGGTTTGAAAGCGGTCGCTTAGATCAGATTCGTTGGCACCCGATTCACGATCAAAGGTGGTTTCGTCGCCCGTGCAAAGCGTATTGCCCATGTGACGCATGCTGCCGTGGTTGCCGGTCACATACCATCCACCCCAGCGGTCTTTGAAATCGCTGGTGTGGTCGGTCGTGAACGTACCGCTGCCTAGTTTGGGCCGACCGGCTGCGTCGGAGAAAACGCTGCGGACTAAAAAACCAGGCACGTTTTGGGTTCGGGTCGATGCGTGACAAGAAAGACAACCGCCTTTGTCACGCACAAACTTTGGCTCGCCTTCTTGGGACTGTGACAACGTGTAGAACGTCGCACCTTGATGCGGGTCCGTCGACGCGAACTCCAGCACATCACCACGCTGGCAATAGCCGACGTAAACATCGTCGTTAAAGTACAACGACCGAGGACGACGCGGCGAGATGCGGTGAAGTTGCAGGCTGGTTTTCGAGAACACCAACGTCTGCGAACTCAGCGGCACGTCAAGCTCCTTCAGCACCGACTTCAAGTACCCGTAGGTCTCGTCGTAGTCGAGTTTGACTTCGCCCGATTCCAGCTTTTCGGCCAGCACGGCACACGGATCGTGAACCTTCGCGTTGAGGTAATCGATCGGCGGCCGTTCATAGTCGCCTTGCCCGGCGGCTCGGTCCATCAGTCCCAAAAATGCAAGGAAAGTGGCAGCGAAGTGGAGAATCGCTAAACGGTTGGTTCTGGTCATCACGTTCGGCTCGGCCCAATTTGTCTAAACGAAAGCCTGCTGGAAATACTAGTTCTGCACACCAGTGTATAGAATAGGCGTCGTCATGTCAATTAAACCGCCGCGGACGCAAAAACATGCGATCCCAGGGGCGGTGGAAGCCCCTGGGAACCACACACTCGAAACTTGGACTACGCTTCGTCGAGCAGATCGACGGCTGCGAATCGTTGGCCTTCTAACATTGCCAAGCTGGCGCCGCCGCCGGTGCTGACGTGGCTGACTTGGTCGACGAAACCGAGCTGGTCGACGGCTGCGGCGCTGTCACCACCGCCGATGATGCTGATCGCGTCGCCGTCGGCGATCGCTTGGGCGACGGCTTTGGTGCCGGCATCCATCGGTGGCTTTTCGAACACGCCCATCGGGCCGTTCCAGACGATCGTCTTGGCCTTCTTGATGATGTCGGCGTACAGCTTGGCGGTTTCGGGACCGATGTCCAAGCCTTCCATGCCGTCGGGAATTTCACCGGCCGCGACGACCTTCTTATTGCATCCGGCGATGTTGCCGAAGTCATCACCACAGTGCGTGTCGACGGGAAGATGCAGCTTGTCGCCACCCTTTGCGATCAGTTCCTTGGCCAGTTCGACCTTGTCCTTCTCGACCAAGCTGTCGCCAACCTTGCCGTCTCGTGCCAACGAGAACGTGTAGGCCATCGCGCCGCCGATCAGCACGGCGTCGCAAATGCCAAGCAAGTTGTTGATCACGTTGATTTTGTCACTGACTTTCGCGCCACCCAAGATCGCCACGAACGGACGGCCAGGGCTGCTGATCGCATCGGTAAGGTACTGGATCTCGCGAGCGACCAAGTGGCCGACGACGCGTGGCTTGCCAGCCATGGCTTCCGGAACGGCAACCATCGATGCATCGCTGCGGTGGCAGGTGCCGAACGCATCGTTGCAGTAAACGTCGGCCATCGCGGCCAGTTTGCCTGCGAACTCGGCACAGCCTTTCTTCTCACCGCTGTTGAAACGCAAGTTTTCCAGCACCACGACTCCGCCATCAGTCAATGCAGCGACTTTAGCGGCCGCATCATCGCCGACCGTATCGGACGCCATCGCGACGGGCTTGCCCAGCATTTCGCCGAGTGCCTTAGCGGCTGGTGCCAAACTGTACTTGGCTTCGGGGCCGTTACCGGCGGGACGGCCCAGGTGGCTCATCAAAATCAGTTGGCCACCGCGGTCAACGACGCTTTTGATGCTGGGCAAGGCCATCCGCACGCGGCGATCGTCAGAAATGTTTTGGTTTTCGTCTAGCGGCACGTTGAAGTCGACTCGCATCAGGACTTTTTTGCCAGCAACGTCGACTTGATCGATTGTTTTCTTTGCCATCTTGTCTTCAGGGTGTGTGAGAGATTGTGAAGGGTATTCGTTGAACGGTTGAGCGTCGGCTAAATCGTGTGCGGAAAAAGTGTCCGCCCCTCTTTGTGCAAAGCACCCGCGTTTTTTTGTGCAAAGCCCCCGAAGGTTTTTGT
>JBAUHR010000134.1:0-2050 GCA_049680385.1 Rubripirellula sp.
ACTTTTCGAGAATTAGTAAGTGAGATCGGTAACACCCCCACGCACCATTGCCTGCTCGCCACTGCGGTGGTGTCGCGACGCGGCGTCCGTCGATCGCGGCGAAACGTTCGGGTTCGGGGAACGGCCAGCCGGCGAGTTGGCATGCCACTTCGCATTGGTTGTCGGGCGTTAGCTGTGGGCAATGCATCATGCTGTCATCCCCGCTACCGCTCCATCGAATGAACCGGACGAACTGGGTGGATCGCCGGGGTCTTCACAATAACTACTCACCAATTCCCATCGACGCTGCCGCGGCGGCCGAACCGATCGTTAGCAGCGCCGCACCGGAAGCGATGACTCCGGCTGCGACCATCGCTGCGACTTGGACGACTCGTTTGTTCTCGCTGATCCAGTCGGTGATGGACGATGCGGCGAGTGACACGTTTTCGGTCAATCGTTGTATCGGCTTTTCGAGAGCTTCTCCGATCGCGATACGAACCGCTTCAAAGGAACTGGCGAGAACTCGGAACGCTCCGCCAAGACCGGATTCCATTTTGTCAGCGGTTTTCTTGGCGATGCCTCCTGCACCCTCCAGTTCACCGAGCAACTCGCGGGTGTCCGTGACCGTTTTACCGATCGCGGACGCGGCGGTGATTCCGAGCATCCCGAAGACTTCGTTGAACTTGGCGGCACGATCGGACGAACCGAGGTCTTTGGTGGCTTCGGCAACCTCGCCCAACACATCGACGAGCGGTCGAGCGTTGCCGGCAGCGTCCTTCGTTGCGACGCCAAACACCTTTTGAAACTTCTCGGACTCGGCGGCCGACAGGGTTAACAATCGTTTCAGTGCGTTGCCGGCGGATGAGCCTTGGATGCCGACGTTGCCGAGCGTTCCCAGGATTGCGAGCGTTTCTTCGAGGCTCATGTTGGCATCGGCTGCGACTGGCCCAGCGTATTTCAACGCTTCGCCGAGAGACTCGACACTATTGAAACTCTTGTTGGCAGCGGCGGTCAGTCCGTCGGCCACTCGTGATGCGTCGCCGGCTTCCATGTTGAATTGACGAATCGCGGCGGCGAAGATGCCCGACGCGAGCGTTGCGTCGGTGCCTGTTGCGCGGGCCAGGCTCATGACGCTGCCGGTCATGTCCTCGATCTGCCGCGAGTCAAAACCGGCTCGCCCGAGTTCGGTCATCAGGTTGGCGACTTCGACGGCGGAGAAACTAGTGGTCGCTCCAAGTTGTTTCGCTTTCGCGTTCAGTCGATCGAACGCTGCGCCGGTCGCTCCTGTGATCGCACCGACTTGGCGGATGGCGTCGTCGTATTCAGCGAATTTGCGGATGCCATCGCCGAGCGGCGCGGCCATCGCGAGTCCGAGTCCCGTCATCTTCGCGCCCATCATCGACGTCGATGACGCGAACGAGGACAATTGCTTCTGTGCCGAACGTAATCCTTTCACCAACGCTGAGTTCTTCAGCGTCAATTCGACGAAAGCAGCTCCTGCACGGACTTGGGACATGGGGAAGCGATCAGCCTTCAGCGGTTAGCGACTAGCTTTGGTGAACTTGGCACCCAGAAGCGATGCGACTTGTTCAACGCTTGCCTTTGCAGGAGCGGGCCGCGTTGTGACGCACGGGTTAAAATCGTCGGGCTTGAATGGTTTGCGGCGGCGTTTGCGGTCGCGGTTGACTTCGGCGGTGATCCACACCAGCGTGCTGGCGAGTTGCCAATCGTGTTTACGCTTGGCGTCGATCATCCAGACCATTTGCCGAAGCGTTAGCGGTCCGGGGTCGACGCCGAGGATGCCGGCGAGGTGACAGATTTCCCGTTCAAGCCGGGCACCTCCAGGTTCGCTTCGAGTTCCGCGACCATCTTGTCCGCCAGCGTCGGATCGTCCAGCTTCCGATGCAGCATCTCCATCCCGCGCGCCGTCACCTCGCGTTGATTCGTCACCGCTTTGCTCAGCAGACGGCGTTGGTCCTCCGGGAGGAAGTCCAACAACGCTTCGACGAGTGCGTTGCGTGCTTCGGTCAAACAATCGCCCGACAATCCAGACTCGAACACTTCTTGGTCG
>JBAUHR010000135.1:0-1879 GCA_049680385.1 Rubripirellula sp.
GCTATCATCGTGACAGACCGTTTGGTGCTGGACCGCCAGCTACAAAATACCATCGGTGGGCTGGCGCAGACCGACGGGGTCGTGAAGAAGATCGACGGAACCTCCCGTGATCTAAAGGCAGCGATCCAGACCGGCGCGCGTATCATCATCACGACCATCCAGAAGTTCGGCACAGAGCACTTGGCGACAATCTCAGGTCAGTCTGGCAAGAATTTTGCCGTGATTATCGACGAAGCGCATTCATCCCAGTCAGGTAAGGCGGCGCAGGCGATGAGTGATGCGCTAACCCGCGATGAGCAGTCCTCCGACGATATCGAAGACATGATCCTTGCTCATCAAAAGGCGCGGGGACCGCAAAAGAACATCTCGTTTCTTGCTTTCACCGCAACGCCTCGAAACGTCACTTTGGAACGCTTTGGTCGCATAGCCTCGGACGGGAAACCGCATCCCTTTCATCTCTACTCGATGCGTCAGGCCATCGAGGAAGGGTTCATTCTGGACGTGCTCCAGAACTACATGACGTACAAGGCGTATTACCAACTCGAAAAGACCATTGAGGATGATCCCGCCTTCAAAGGTAGGAAGGCGCAGAGCCGGGTCGCCCGATATGCGTCGCTGCATCCGAGCGCCATCGATCAAAAGGTCGAAGTGATCGTTGAGCATTTCCGCAGGCATGTGGCCAAAGAGATCAATGGGCAGGCAAAGGCGATGATTGTCACCCAGAGCCGAGAGCACGCTCTGCACTACTGGCAACGCCTGAATGAATACATCAAAGAGAAGGGCTACACCCATCTCAAGGCGCTGGTAGCATTTTCTGGTGATCTCACCATCGACGGCAACGTCTGGACAGAGGCAACCGCAAACGGGTTCGCCGAAACGGAACTGCCAAAAAAATTCGATACTGACGAGTTCCATATTCTTGTTGTTGCCGAAAAATATCAGACGGGGTTCGATCAGCCGAAGCTTGTAACCATGTACGTCGACAAGAAGCTCTCTGGTTTGCAGGCCGTGCAAACACTTGCGCGACTGAACCGAACTCGGACTGATAAGAAACGCACCTTCATTCTGGATTTCCAGAACACGATGGACGAGATCAAAGAGGCGTTTGCCCCGTTCTTCGAAACCACCGCCCTCGAAGAGCGTACCGATCTTAACCAGATATACGATCTCGAACAGCGCATCACGAATGCCACCTACATTGACAAAGATGAGGTCGACCGGTTTGCCGCCCAGTTCTTCAAAGGCGATCTGACGACACAAGACCGGCTGGCGCTGGAAGGCACCGTCCGTCTCGCGGTCGGACGTTTCGATTTGGATGAGGATGACGCACAAAAGGAAGAGTTCCGCCAACTTCTGAAGAGCTTTCTTCGCTTCTATGCATTTGTCGCGCAGGTCGTGTCGCTCAACGATGCTTGGTTAGAGAAACTCTATGCTTATTCATCATGGTTATCGCGTCTGCTGCCGTCCCGAGACGTACCAGCAGATATCAACATCACGGATGACATGCTGAATCTTTCAGCCTTCCGACTTCAGCAAGACGAGTCCGGCAGTGCGTCGCTGGCACCGGGCGAAACCGCCACGCTATCGCCGATCACGGAGTTCGGCGCCAATCCATACACCGAGGAAGAAGAAATTTCTTTGTCTGAGATCCTCGCCTCTTTCAACGAACGCCATGGGACGAATTTTACGCGGGAAGACTTCCTGCGGTTTGAACGCGTGAACCGGGAAATCATGGACGACGAGATGACCGAGATGATCCGCAACAACCCTGCCGACGTGGTCTACAACGCCTTCTCCCAAGCCTTCTTCCAAGGCATGGTGAGAATGTTCCAGAACGACAATGAGATGCGCAACGTGGTCATGACTGACAAGGACGCAC
>JBAUHR010000136.1:0-1528 GCA_049680385.1 Rubripirellula sp.
GTCAGTACGATTCGCCGTTGGTTACCGGAGCGTCCGAGTGGTTGCTGCAGAATCCACCGAAGCCGAATGAACGATTCTTTTTTTACGGACTGTATTACTACGCACAAGCCATGCACCAAGCGGGCGGCAAGTACGCCGAGAAAGCCGACAAGTTGGTCCCCGATCTGATGCTGGATCTTCAACAAGGCAACGGATCTTGGATTGCTCGCGGCGGCGAAGAGCGAAACATTGGAACGGTCTATGCCACTTCATTGACGTTGCTAAGTCTGAGCGTTCGGTACCACTATTTGCCGATCTACCAAAGATAGTCGGGGGCGTCGGAAGCGAGATGCCGTTCTGATGAAGAAAATTTCGGTAACCGGCAAAGTCAACTTAACCGCGCCACGAGTCACGAAGTCGATCGCGGTTGCCCGTTTCTACAGTTACGATCCGAGCTAGCGGCATAATCGGCCGATCCAGTTCTGTACCGGCAAGGACTGTCAATGTCGATGGTCCGGTGCTAGGAGTTTCATTGCGATGAGACTCTGAAAAGTTGAGCGGTTCGTGAATTTTGTTGACGTCGAGTGGGATTGCGGCAACAGAACGATCGATGACCTCTCGTGGTTTTTGAAACAAACGGTGAGACAGCCTTTCGAGGCTGCCTCGCCGTTTTTTTTTAAGCAACGTTTTTTGACAACGGTAAATTTAACCAGTCCTCACACGACCTTGTGGCTTTTACGGCGACACTACGGTGCCCGTGGCCCACCGGTTGAAACATTTCGATACGCTAGAGAGTCTGGGGCGTTTTCGAATCGACGATTTTCTTACAAGCACGAGCGCACGTGTGACGACCATCCGCTCTTTCCACAACCACGACTTGCCAGAGTTGCTGAGGGTCTGGATCGCCCATTGGTCGGCCATCGCACAGCCTCCGCACGTCAATTTGCCACGACTGGAACAAGCGATTGCGTCGCGGACGTTTTTCGATCCGCATTCGTTGCTGGTTGCTGAATCCGAGGGGCAAATCGTCGGCTGGACTCATTTTTTGGCGGGACGCGATCCGTCCGAGGTCGTGATGCCGATCAACTGCGTCCTGCCCGAATGCGGTGGTGAGGTTGCCGAATCATTGTTGACCGAAGCCTTGGTCCGGGCACGCGCCGGCGGTTTCAAGGCGGTCAAAGCAGGCGTGGTTCGCGACGAACGGTTCGGGTACGCGGGTTTGGAACCGATCGGACACGGCGTTGGTGTGCCGACGGCCGATAGCCGATTCACGAATCTGTTACAGAAGTTTCGTTTTTCTGAACTGAACAGCGTGACGCGGATGGTCGCCGGCATCCTGTTCTATCGGCCGCCGGTCAGTCGCGAGGCGTTGCAGTTCCGCCGATCCGCGAAGGCTGATTCGGGGCCGCTGGTTCCCGACGTCCAACGCCTTGCCTCGGGCCTTTCGCACATCGACATCGAACGATTCCGGTTGATTCAGCGAACAGGTCCGTCGATGGCCGAAGTCGACTTCTGGTTTAGTGACCCCGAGGCAGAGGTACTTAGCCCG
>JBAUHR010000137.1:0-11076 GCA_049680385.1 Rubripirellula sp.
CGACGAGTCCACTGTCTGTCGACGATCCAATCGTCAGCGCCGGATTGGCTCCAATCCCAATCCCCGTGATGAGTGCATCAGAAGAAAAGCCCGCCATTCCGCTGCTTCCGACAACGACTTGCTGCGCGCGAACGACAGGCGCCGCTGAAAGGGTTTGCGTATTCGAACTCAATTGCGTCAACCCGCTCATGGAACCGCCGATGGTCAGCTTCTGAACATCAAGAATCGGCTGAGTTTGCGTGCCGCTGGATGTGATGTTGATCGTCGATCCAGAGGTCGCGGCGCCGGCTCCGTTCAATTGAAGCTCGCCGTTGACGACAACTCGACCGCCCAGGCTGCCCAGGATATCTGTCGTCTGGTTGTTCAGAAGCAATTCCCCCGTTCCCAACAGTCAATGTGCTTCGCACTTCGAACAAGGCGGACATCATTCCTGCGTCCGCAACGATTCGGTTAGCAAATGCCGGGGAAGTGATCTGTGGGTTGGGGATCCCAAGGCCAGACGTCGTGAATCCCGGTATAACCACGTTGGAAGATTGTGTGCGTACTAGGCTGGGAGACCAGTTTGCTGCGTTACTCCATGGTCCCGATCCACTGCCATTCACATTCCAAATTTGCATTTGACCGAACGCAATCTTCGGGGCTTGTGCGGTCGCAACGCCAATCATCAAAAAGCTAGCCAGCAAGTACGGATTTTGCACGCATCGATTCATGGGTTTTGACTCCGGTAACAATTTGAAACAATTGTTCTCGTTGATTCTCGCCCGAGCCAACGTGCGAAGACGGCTTCCTCGAGAAATGAAGGAAGCCAAAGCGATTCCGAGTCAAGCATTGCAAGTACTCAGATGTCGAGCTGCGCGATTCTATTCTCGCCCTCAGGGGAAATGCAATCGTTTGCGAATCATTCTGGTGAATATTCCGAAAGAGAAAGCGTCGAACCGTTTGGGCGTGTACGTAAAGCTACTGCCCGAGCTTGTTCGGTCATAAAGTCGAGCGAATAGCTCTTGGCGACTGGAATTTGCTTGCCCTAATCCGCTTTAAAGAGAGGCAAAGCTGCTCGGTGACAAGATGCTCATTGCTATTCGTGAAGCACGGTTTCGCCGCCGTCTCGTGTGACAAGAGCATTTAGTTTGTCCATGTCGATCGGCTGCATCTTTTGCACTGATCCGTCGGCTAGGGCATAGCGAAGTACCGCGTCATTGGTGAATTCGGGTATCTTGCCCAGGTCTTGGGGTTTCGTCCAAGGGACCGACGATTCGGTTTCTATGATCAACAACGTGTTCGACGTGCCGTCGCGGATGTCTCGCAACATGAAACCATCGGTCGTTCCCAACGCCCCAGTTCCGTTGGCGATGCCTTGATAGTTGGCGTGACCGGTCGGTTGATCGGGCGGCGCGGTGGGGCTGCGAAAGATGTCTGGCATTTGATCCAGCAATTTCAAATTGGCTTCACTGTCCCACGGTTCGGTAAAACGATATTGCTCGAACAATTGTTGTTCATCGACGAATGGTAAGATCGCCACTCGCCAAGAGAACGGCTGCAGTTGCGATTTGAAGTTCACACCAACGGACCCTTCCCGCTCGGTCGATGCCGATGCGGGGAACTTTCGGTATGCGGCATGAAAGTTGTGAAAGCCAACGGCCAATTGTTTCAGCTTGTTGCTGGACTCGGCTTCATCATTGACGGTTTGAACTTTTTTACGGAACTCGGCGGAACCGTTGATGCCCATCGACGTCACTTGCATGATTCGTGTCGCGGCTTGCAGTATCTTGCCCCGCGTGTCGCTGGCGATGTTTCGCAATTGGGGACTGTTGGTCAGCGTGATAAGCTGTTCCATACTGCTGGGGACGTCACCGATTCGTTCGATGACCACCACGTCGATACTCCGGTCGTCGTCAAAGTTTGTTGACAGCACGGGTGAAGGATCGAGGGTCCACTGAAGTACGATTTTGTCCTCAGAAATAAAACGGTAGCCAGCCAATTGTTGTGATTGGCCAGTTGGAAGTGAGTAATTCACCGAGATCTGTTTCTGTTTGCCATCCGTTAGCGTCAATTTCCCCGCAGCCAGAACCGTCTGTCCAGCGGCTAAGACAAAGTTCGATTTATCAAAAGAGATCAACGCATTTTCAGGTTTGGTCACACTTCGCCAAACGCCTTGCAAACGCTGCAGGTCGGTTTTCGACTTCGTCGCGTCCGCAGGTTTTGACAGCGGCTGGACAAGTCCGCTGCCAAGTGAATCCATCAGAAATTTGACTTCTTCGACGCTGAACTTACCTGAGATAGCGATGTCGCGTCCGACTTCGTCATTGATCGTCGGCGCCATGCGAATTTTTCCGTTGACGATGATCGCGAGTTGTCGTCGCAAGTTGCCGCGAGTCAAACTGCGGATGGCTTTACCGGACTGCTCGCTCAATCGCAACTCGATCAGTTCCTGGCCTTTCGATTGAGCCATTTCGATTTCTTTGCGTAAGTTCTCGTTGGTGAACTTCAGCGAATCCGACTCGCGAACCAAGTGAAACGATTGGCCATTTTTCTGGAAATTCTGAACCGCCGTCACTTCTGGATCTACCTCGTACCATCGCATGCCGTTGTGAAAAATTGTTGGATCGTCGGGCGGCCCGCCATGCTCGGCTACGTGCTGTTCGGTCTCGGCCTTCGTCGCCAAAATTGCAAACTGTAAAAAGGGCGTTTCCTGTTCGTCGCCGAGTAAAGTCGCGACTTTGGATTTTGGTGCGGGCTCTTTAATCCCGTCGGGCAGAATGCTGATCTCGCTTCCCTCCGGTGCATTCATTGTCACGACCGAGCCATCCGGCGACTTGATGCGAATCAGAAAACCACCGCATAATCCAACAAACAGACCGACAAAGCCCGCAGCGATGGCGACCGACCGAGGCACGGTTCGTCGTAGCCACGGAACTGTTTGCAGGAGCGGTTTCTGGACCGATTCGGTTGCGACGGCGTGATCAGGTGCGGTGGTTTCAGCATGATGAATCAACGCACCGAGGTCAGCGTCTCTGGCAAACGGTGTCAGCTTCTCAGCAACCTGCATCGGAGTTTGGGGACGAGAAGCGGGGTCTTTCGCCAACATTCCCGTAATCAAGTTCGACAAGCCGCGCGGTACGTCAGGAATCAGATCGCTGATTTTGGGCGAGGACTCGGAAACGTGCGCGGTCATCTTGGCGAACGCGGTCGAGTGTTCGGGACCAGCAAACGGGGCGTGACCGGTCATCAATTTGAACAGTGTGCAGCCCAGCGAGTAGATGTCAGCGCGAACGTCAACGCTGCGACTGTCGGTGACCTGCTCGGGCGCGATGAAGTCAGCCGTTCCCATCGCTTGTCCCGTGCCGGTCAATTCAGACGACTGGTGAACGGTTTCCTGTAGGCGGGCCAGGCCGAGGTCCAACAACTTCACCTCGCCGCCGCTGCCCAGCATGATGTTGGACGGTTTGATGTCGCGATGAACGAATCCTTGATCGCTGGTGTATTGCAGTGCCACGGCGACTTGCCGGACAAGCTCGCAAGCGTCCGCGACTCCGATCGGTCCAGTTCGCGAAACCAGTTGGGACAAATCCATGCCGTCGATGAACTCCGTCACCAGCACCGCAGTGCCGTCAATCTCGCGCGCGTCGTGAGCGGTCACAATGCCAGGATGACTCAGTCGCCCAACGGCCCTCATTTCGGCCTCGAATCGCTCCTTCATCTTGGCATCCGCCAGACGATGGTTGGCCAACACTTTGATCGCAACCAATCGGCCAAGTTTTGTTTGGCGGGCTAAAAACACATTTCCCATGCCGCCACGGCCGAGCGGACGGACAATCTCGTACTCGCCAATCGACACGGGAAAAATCGGGACATCCGAGAACGTGGGTGATGGATCTCGGCCGCCGAGTGCGCCCAGGGCTGCGACCAACGCCTGCTGGAACTGGGGTTCGCTTGCTAGGTTCGAATCGTCGTCGGCCGACCGGATGGCGTGGATCAGCGAATCATCGTTGTCGCCGATCGTTTCCAATTCGGCTTGGCAGGCCTGACAGTCGCGAAGATGATCCAGCACCGCATCACTGTCCTCTGCGGCTAAACGCCCAAGCGTTAGCTCTTTGAGATGTTCGATCGGCGGGCACTCGGTTGCGGTCATCATGGTTTTCTCCGGGCTTGTTAGGGTAGCTCACCAGGATGAACGCAGGCATCTGACACGCTTTGATGATAAAATCTTTTTATGAACAAAGTTTCTCCTCACGAAGATCACCCCACGCTTTCAACGATGCTGATCAGCGGCGTTAAGCAAATGGATGCCGAAAGTTGGAGTCGATTGGTCAACACATTTGGCCCGATCGTTTACCGGTGGTGCCGAACCTCTGGAATCGCCCCTTCCGACGCCCCGGATGTGGTTCAAGAAGTGTTTGCATCGGTCGCGCGAGGCATCGGCGACTTCCAACGTCAAAAGGACAAAGGCAGTTTTCGGTCCTGGTTGGCCACGATCACACGCAATCGAGTTCGCGACCATTTTAGGCTATCGGCAAAACGCGAGTCAGCCGAGGGGCGTGCGGCCGGCGGAACCGCGGCACTGGACCAACTGCACCAAATCAGTCACGACGCCCAGCCCGATTCGTTGGATTCAACGATCTGTCCAGCGTCGATCGAAAGCCCGCTGATTCGGCAAGTCTTGACGTTCGTGGAAAGCGAATTCGAGCCGACGACTTGGCGAGCCTTCTCGTTGACCGCCGTTGATCAGCAACCCGCATCAACGGTCGCAGCCACGCTCGGGATCTCGGTTGCCAGTGTCTATCAGTCAAAGTCGCGAGTGCTACGCCGATTGAGGACGCGCATGGCCGAGTTACCCCAGTAGCAACAAAAGTCACAATGAACGTCCGATCATCTCCCAACCATTGAGTGCCCCGTGATCAACAACTGGCGAACTCGTAGCACGGGCTGCCAGCCTGTGTTGCAGGCTAGCAGCCTGCACTGCGTCATCAGAGGTCAACTCGCAGCATTACTCGCTGTGTTGGCATTGGTTGCGACCGGGCCGCGGTTGCCAGCCGCTGAAAAACCGAATGTGCTGTTCATCGCGATCGATGATCTTCGTACCGAACTTGGCTGTTACGACGAGCCCGTGATTCAGTCACCCAACATCGACCGTTTAGCAAGATCGGGCGTCTTGTTTGATCGTGCCTACTGCCAAGTGGCCGTGTGCAACCCTTCGCGAGTCAGCATCATGACGGGATTGCGACCGGACACGACCAAGGTTTGGGATTTGGTGACCAGGTTTCGTACGACAGTTCCCGATGCGGTCACGATGCCCAAGCACTTCGTCGATCATGGTTACCACGCTGTGTCCTTCGGGAAAATCTTCCACAATCCGTGGCCAGACAACGAATCCTGGAGCGAGCCGCATGCGTGGCCGTCGCCACGAGTGCTTTGGTCGGATGATTCGAAGCGGAAGCTTGCTACATTTCGAACTCAGATGAAGGCCGAAGGGCGATCGCAAAAGAAAATCGACCGCATGCGGGCCGAGGCGACCGAGGTTGTTGATACGCCCGACCACTTGCACATTGACGGCGCGATTGCCGAGCAAGCACTCGCCGCCATGAAGCGATTGGCGAAACAAGATAAGCCATTCTTCTTGGCCGCAGGCTTCGTTCGTCCGCATTTGCCATTTGTTGTGCCACGAAAGTACTGGGATCTTTACGACCCAAAATCGATTCCGGTTGCCGTCAATCCGATGCTGCCGAAGGATTCGCCCGCATTCGCCATGAACACGATGTACGAACTGCGAGACTACTTTGATTTTGCCGGCGCTCCGGCACCCGATCAAGGTTCACTTACGGGCGATCAGCAACGACGGCTCAAGCATGGATACTACGCAGCGGTCAGTTTCATCGACAGTTTGGTGGGCAAATTGATCGACGATCTGGACGCACTGGGGCTATCGGAGAACACGGTGGTGGTGTTGTGGAGCGACCATGGTTGGAAACTTGGCGAGCACAACAGTTGGTGTAAGCAAACCAACCATGAGATCGATACACGAGTGCCATTGATCATTCGCTCACCATCGGCCAAGGCGAACGGCCAAGCGACTCGCGCGCTGGTCGAACTGCTGGATGTTTTCCCGACATTATGCGAACTAACAGGACTGCCAATCCCCGAACAGCTTGAAGGTCGCAGTCTGGCGCCGCTGCTGTCGGATCCTGATCAACAGGTAAAGCAGGCCGCGTTCAGCCAGTATCATCGAAAGCACAACGGAGCCCGGTTGATGGGCTACTCGATGCGGACCAATCGCTACCGCTACACGCAGTGGCAGGATCGACAAAACGGCAAAGTCATCGCAACGGAACTGTACGACCACGAAACCGACCCGATGGAAAACACAAACATCGCCAGTGCCCCAGCGAATCGCCAAGTCCTTGCCGACCTAGACAAGCAATTGTGGACAACGCTACCACCGCCACCAACCATAGCGAATTTTGGCAATAATCCCTCAGCGAATAGAACGCCTGCAAACCCGAAAACCACGGTCAAGCAGTAGCCAGTCTTCTGCGTTTAGGGTGATCAGAAGTCGTGTCTGCCCATGTCGGCCTGTCTTTTCGAGACAGACATGGTTCCAAAGTCGAGCGATGAAAATCATGTCGATAACGATGGTTGGATGGCGATCAATGACTATTGTCCGCTGATTGTAAATCCGGACCAAAAGTAGGGATGTGCGGCGCCGTTTCTTGATTGGCGTGATTCGATTCGTTTGAGCTGAGCGCGTCGCAGGGCTTCGTCTTTCGCCGTGCCTGTGGCGACTTCAGCGAAGAAGTCGCTCATCAGTTTTGCGGTATCAAAGTCGGGGATCTGCCAAAGCGTTGCGGCAACAGATCTCGCTCCGGCGATTCGAAACGAACGTCCCAGGCCGGCAACTCCGTTACCGTCTTCGATTCGGCCCACGCCTGTTTCGCAGGCACTCAACACCACCAACTCGGTGCCGCGAAGATCAATTTCGGTGATCTCGGTTCCCGTTAGTACTCCGTCATCGCCGGCAATCGACGACCGAGCGTCGTTACAGCCGGATAAAAGCAGTCCGCATCGCTGCAGCGGGTCGACCGATTTCGATTCATCGTCGACGAAAAAACCGTGAGTCGCAAACACGACGACCGGTGGACTGACCATCTGTTTCGCCACGCTTTCCAGAGCGTAGCGGCCGCGATATTGAATGGGTGTCCGGCTAAACCAGCGTTGCAGACTGGGCATGATTGCGGCCGATTCAATCGCGGTTCCCGGCAGCGGCGTCGCCCGAAGGGTCACGCGGTCAATCGCCAAACTTCGTTGGTCCGATTGGGTGGGCGGTGCAGTACGAAATACCGCTTTGTATGCCGCCCGCTTCTCGGCGATCGGCTGGTCGAAAGCAGGGTTCGAAAAAATAGTCGCTGGAGTCACCGATGCCGGCGATTGGGCCTGGGGCGCCACTAATTCGCGACCACTGGTAAACAACGTCGTTGCATATCGCTGGACGATTTTCTCTGATTCATCCGTTGGTAACGCCGCCCAAGGTAACAACCACAACGCACCGTCGGGACTGATTCGTAATCGTTTCACGTCATCGGCCAGCCGCATTTGGATTGGTTGCCACACGGCTTTCGCGACCTCGGCAAGCACTGACTCGATGGTTTCGGTGGCGGCTATTTCGCCGACCGAGGCAACTTCGCCGCCCGCGCCGCCAGATTTACCGATCAATGAACGGAATCGGTCAACGAGCGCGTCGATCGCGTTTGCATCGCCCAGGTCGATTCGTTGGATGTCGCCTGTTTTCGGCAATATCCAGGCGACGTAGTGAGGGTCGCCCAAGCGTTCGGAATACTGTGCCGCGTGAAATTTGATCACGTCTTGGCGGACGATGTCGATCCAAACGGACTGGTCGTCCATCGCCGCACGCAATTCGTCGATTGTCGTCCACAGGACCGCGTTGTCTTGGTTGCCGCGTTTTGCGTTGACAAATGCGTCGGTTGCAATCCCCTTTCCATTGGCCAGCCAAACCGCAGTCGCTTCGCGGACGGCCAGATCATTCGGGAATTCGTCGGCCAACGACAACGCCATGAACAGGGTCCACTGGTAAGTCGTCGTCATCAGTTTTTGTTGATCGTTGTTGGATAGCTGTGCCAGGACGCGCAAAACGGCCGAGTTCGCTAGCCGGCGACTCGATTCCATTTGCTCGATCGCAATGGCCGTGTTTCCTGCGGCGCCCTCGACCAACCCTAAGAAGGCTCGTGAACCGGCTGCATCGGAAAGTCGACTGTCATCGAACGATTCGAAAGACTCGGCTGCCGCCGTCAACAGCTCTCGTGCTTGGTCGAATCGAGATGTGTCTAGCATCAGTCCGCCAAGGTTGTGGCGTGCCAACGCGACCGCTGTGTGGTTTTCACCGTAGAGTTTTACTTTCCTCGCCAACGACTCGGTCAGCAGCGGTTCCGCACGTTCAGCGTCGCCGATTTCGGAATACAAGTGCCCCAAGTTTCCCGCTGTGGTTACGGTCACTGGGTGATCGTCACCAACGGTGGATCGTAAGACTTTCAACGCGGATTCGTACTGCTGTCTTGCAGCATCATATTTTCCTCGCACGACGTACAACTTTCCGAGATTGTTTCTTGACGTTGCTGTTTCGAAATGCTGGGAACCAAACAGTGACTCAGTCATGGCCAGTGCGTCGGTCAACATTTTTTCGGCGGCATCCCGATCGCCAAGAGCCAACAAAATCTGTCCTAAGTTGTTGATCGCGACCGCCGTCCGTTCACTTTTTTCGCCGAACTTTCGCCGGGTCAATTCGAGTGATATTTCGGCATACTGTTTCGCTTTGGCAAAGTCGCCCGTTTCGGAAAGCAAGTCGGCATAATTGCTGTACGCTTCGGATTTGTCGGACATCGATTCGTCCCCCAAGCGTTCAAGGATTTGAATTGCTTGTTGATAATTGTCCGATGCCGATTCGTACTTGCCTTCGAGTCGATCGATGGTACCCAGCACGTTGATCGCGGTTGCCGTCACGGCCGTTTGACGACCAAGACGCGACTGGCTGGTGCGAATGGCATCGACCGCTTGTTTTCTCGCTTCGACATAGTCACCTGCGGTGCGCAGCAGCACCGCACGCTGAACTCGCATTCGGATGATGTCGGGATTGTTTTCTCCCATCAACTTTTCGGCTAACGGGATCAGCGTCGCAGCAGTCTTAGCGGCCGCCGCATGCTTGCCCGCTTGGACTTCGCTCTTGAAGGCCTGCATGGACCGCTGCATCGCCGTGATGGATTCTGGATCCTGGGCCATCGTGCGTGCGGGCGACCATGCCAACAGGATTGCAGCGATGGCAATTGCGCGAAGTCGTGGTGCGGTGAAATCCATCGGACTTATCATGGTTTGTAGTAGACAACGGTTGCGGACATGATGGGGGTTGGATCGGCGTGAAACGATAGCGTCCGGACGGCCGATGACATTCGATCACCTTCGACCACAAGTCCCCGATTTGCATCGGCCAGCAATTTTGCTTTCAGCGCGCCGAAGTTGGCTGATGGTTGTTCGGGCAGTGTCGCGGACTCCACCAAGTCGGCTTCGCGTGCGTCCTCGTCCAGTTCCATCACGGGTGCTTTCCCTTCCGCGAAAACGGTGATTGAGATCGTCCCGACGTCGGATCCGTAATCGATCGAGCGTTGTGCGGATTCATCGCGACTGAGTACTTGGAACTGCTCGATTTCGGTATCGGAGATTTGAAATCCACGGACCGTCGTCGTTTCCCCTGGGTTAGGCAAAATCCATTTGCGACATTGCGCATCGGGCAACTGTTGTTTGTTCAGTGTGTTTTGTCCGTTGACCTTCAACACAACCTTGTAACGCTTGGCCGAATCGTCTTTGGTCAACGAAATCTCAACTCGTTGCCCCGTGTTGGGTTCAGCAACCAACGCACGTCCGTCTCGTACTTTGATCGGCACATCACGCCCGTCGTACAGGATTCGCATGCGAACGGGCGATTGTGGATCCAAGATTGGGTGCGTTGACGTGGCGTCTTGGCGGATAGAAGTCGCGGAAGCCAAAGCGGTTGCGGATGCCGCATTGTCATCGCTAGGATCAACATCCGTCGGAAGGTCATCGGGGATGCTGTTTGCATTTGTTGTGGCCACCTTTCCCCCATCGAAGGCACCGCGAGTCGAAAAGCTCTCGCCGATTTCACTGATCAAATTCGCCGAGACGTTGGCAACATGATCGCTGCCGACACTGTCCAGTTTGTCATTGTTCTTAGTGAAGACCAACAGAGAAACGGTTAGCCGTCGTAGATCGCTGCTGATTTCTGCGATGCCGGTTATCAACGCGTCTGGGCGAACGGACTGATTGCCCCACATCGCCGCATAGTCCACAGCAAGCAACTTTGATCGACCTTCGGACGACATGTGATCGGCCCCAATGATGGTCTTTGCGGTGGCCGAAGCATCGTCAATCAACGTGATCGGATCGACCGGATCATTGGCCATCACCAAGGCAACGTCGAATCGTCGGGCCAGTAGCGTGTTGATGGTTCCTACGTTGTCCGAAAACGTCTCGCCGTCTTTGACAACCAAGAACTTCAGCACGCCAAGCGATCGGATTTCATTCTGTTTGCAGTAGGCAACCGCTTCTTTTGCGGCACGGTGCAGCGACGTTGCTAGGTCGTCGGCGTGACACATTGGCGACGACAACCCGGTGGATCCAAGCATCCAGACAGCGAGGATGATCCCGTGAACGAGGATGTTTTTCATGGTGATGTTTATCATTATCGAGTTTCGATGGTGACTGTTTTTTTCAGTACGTTCGGCAGCAGTGGCTGACGGATTTTTCCTACACTAGGCGAGTCGTAAAATGCATGAGTGATGCGGTCGGCGGTGTTCTTTCCGCGATAGATGCGAGCGGCGTCAAAGACTTCGGTGCTGGCAAACAGGATGATTTGTTCGCTTCCCAGGCCACCTCGGATTTCAATAGCATCATCAGCCGATTTCGGGAATCGAAAGTTTGCCCCCGCCGCCACTTCTTCGACGCCGTCGGTCAACCGAACTCGCCTGCCGTCAACACTGACGCCAAACAATTCGATGAAGA
>JBAUHR010000138.1:0-20673 GCA_049680385.1 Rubripirellula sp.
ACAGACATGGCTACGAAGAAAACCTCCACCGCTACCAAGACCGCTGCCGCCAAGAAGCCTGCCGCAACGAAAACGAACGCCAAGAAAAAACTCAGCCAGATCGACGCGGCCTTGGCGGCTTTGAAGAGAAGCCGCAAACCGCTTTCATGCAAAAAATTTTATGCAAAGAAATGGTCGAAGCGATGGGCAAGGTTTTCGAAAAACGCTTTGGACCAGCACCAGCGGCAAGACGCGTAGACGCGACGCTCTACGCCGCGATCCTCCGCGATCCTTCGCGACATCATCAAGAGTAGCGACGCCCGCTTCAAGAAAGCAGCACCGGGCCGGTTCACGAACGCGTAACGCGAAACGCTGATCCCTACCGCGAAGGTCTCGCCCTTCGCGGTTTCTCGATTTCGCAGCTACCAAGAGGACCAAACCATGAAGACGTTCTACGTCGCCACGCTCGAGGCTCCGTTCTAGGTTGCTTGCCTTTCGGGGCGAGCCGACGAAGGCGAAGCCGCATCGTTAGGCCAAGATGCCTTGCACGCGTTGTACGCCGACCTGCGGGCCAAGCACGGCCGAGACATTCCGATCGAAATCAAAACCGTCCGTCCGGCCACCGACGCGGAAATCGACCTTTGGCAATTCCACCAACGTATGGAGGGCCAACGATGAGCAAACGAAGGTGACCAGATTCACAAAGCTTGCGATCGCGATGAAATGTTCGGACCACTGAGGGAACGTTCCTGTAATGGCCACGGTGAAACCAATGATATACATCGCCACCGAAATGGCTTGCGCCGAAAAAAACAAAATCCCAATTGCGGCACCAAACTCGACTCCCAACGAGCGGCTTAATCAAGTAATACGCACCGCGCCTTTGACGCGTGTATTGGTTGCGATCGCTGAAAGCGATAACGTGGTCAACGTTGTGATCGCTTTGGCTGCCAAAACGATCAACACCGCGTTGATGATCCCCGATTGGCCAACCACTTGGCCAAATCTCAGGAACATGATGACGCCAAGGATCGTCAGCGTGCAGGGTGTAAACACGCCCGCGAACATGCCAAACTTGACTGGACTTATGGGCAATGAATCTGCGACTCGATTCGACAAAACCTATTCCGTCCAGTGATTGAGCGTTCCAGCGGAAAACGCCACAGCGATGTCGCTAGATCTGACGCGGCAAATAGATGTCGATCTTGCCGTCTTCAAAAATGCGATACTTGGCACCGTGACTCCACAAATGGAAGTACGGTTCGAACGGATCATTCAAACCCGACGCGCTGGCGTAGAACGGCCACATCAAATAGTCGCGCAAGATTGCATCACACGCAATGAAGTAGTACGCGGGTCGTAGAACAGCAGGGAACGGACCAACATCAAGCTGTTCCACCAACATCGGCAAATTCTGTTGAATGGCCCTCAGCAGACCCGATTTTTCTTCATCCTTTTTCGGGTGCTTCGGCGGTGTGCCTTCGAGAACTCGCACCGCAGGAGTCGGATCAAGCGATTCAACGAGTTCAAGGTCACCGACGGAAATCGCCAAGTCGCGAGCACTGGAAAGCCAGTCGACGGTCCAAGCTTCGGCCTGGTCGGGATCCAGCGGCGGCGGATTTCGGACCACAAAAAAAGCGTCACGTCCGCCCTTGGGCCGCCGATCGTCGCCAGCAAATTTGAACAGAGATTCCAATCGCTCGGCAAGAGCATCCGTGACGTCGGTCTCGCCCAGTTCGAGACCGTCATACAGATCGGCAAGCGCACGCCCGTCGGGACGAAACACCTGAAAGAAACCTATCAAGGAATCGGGATCCAGCGGTTGCTCGGGCGATTGACCGGAACGGTCGTGAAATCGTTGAAAAAGGGACTCGGTATTCATGCCAACAGTCTAAGTGAAACGCAGTGTCAGATACGAGTGACGTCCCTCACTTTACCGCTAAGGCAATTCCGTGATCATCAAGTTGGCCGATTCCAGAAGCGTGCCTTTTTCGAATTGCACGTTTTTTGTCGAAATCGTGTACTCAGCAATCGCTGCATAATATCGACTTTGGGCTTCGCTAACCCGGCGCTGGGCGTCAAGGAGTTGTTCCAAGTTGACGGGCAGCCCGGCTTTGCGGTTCGCTTCCAAGACATCCATTGCCTCAGTGGCGGCAAGATATCGGTTCATGTTCGTCTGCATCTGAGCGAACGACCGATCGACATCGGCGACGACGGCCGTCAAGTCGTGCAGAATCTGTCGTTCTTGTTCGTGCAAAATCGCTTTCTCGCGGGCGATCTGCATGTGCGCGTTTCGGACTGCTAGGTGACCTTGGCGGAAACCAACCGGCATTCGCAGCTCCAAGCTGGCTTCGTATTCCTGATAGTCAAGCGAACCGAGTTCATTCCACGCGCTGCCGTCACCAGCCAAGTCTTGCCCGAGTCCTCGCAGTCGATAAATCGACACCAAGTCGAGCGACGGCATCAGGAAATTCTTGGCCGCCAACAATTCCATCTCGCGTTGCTTGACGACCAAACGTTGCTGTTGCAACTCACTGCGAAGCTGGATCGCTTCGGCTGAAATCGATTCCCAATCAAAGATGAGCGGTGCATCGTTCGGTTCGTCCGATGGGCGAAGCAAAACACCATCGCTGATCGGCAGCCCAATCAACAATCGCAACCGACGTTCGGCCGCTTGAACGCCGCCAACGCCCGCGAAGGTTCCGCCCGAACTGGAATTGTCGACCTGAGTTCGCTGAGTCAACTTGCCCGCGATGGCGTCTTGCAGTTCCGACTTGAATCGATAGTACTGCTCGCGAGCCAGTGCTTCGGCGGCGCCTGATTTTCGGTTGCTTGTTTTCTGGGCCTGGAAGCTTTCCCAAGTCTGTCGCGCCCGATCCAGCGCGTCGCGTTTCGCATCGAGATCACGGTACGCAAAGTACAAGTCCCAATACGCGTTCATCACGTCGCTAACATAGTCACGCGTCTGGCTGCGAAATTTCGACGCGGTAATGTCGTTGTTGACTTTTGCAATCAGGATACCGGTGTAAACACCTGGCTCGGCCGCCGGTCCAGCAATCCGGTTGAACGTCAAACCGCCGCCTTGCAACAGCGGCTGGCGTGCTTCGGCTTGCAACTGAGTTTGCCAAGCACTGTTGAACAGATTGCCGGTCGCGTTGTTGGCGTCATAGTCCGTCACACTGCGAACGGCGAACTGAGCACCGGTCGCGGTTCGCTTTGACAATTGGGCCACGTAGTCGTGCGTGTCTTGTTTGAAGGCGGTCGAGCCACCACCAAAAAATCGGTTGTTGAAACGGCGATCGTTGTTCTGCCATTTGCCAAACGCATAGAGCTGGGCGTCATAGGCCGACAGCGCCGCTTCCATGCTGGCCTGCGGATCGGTCTGAATCAAACCAAGCGTTTCAGTCGTGACGACTTGGCTTGGCGATCGCAGCACTGTGGCGCCAAGATCACGCAGCACTTGCGCATCACCGACCGCCGACTCGATCGCCTGGGCCAGCGATATCTCGCGGTACTGGGCGTTCTCGAAATCGTCCGGCGTCCGCAACGTCATCGGCTCGATGACCGAATGCGATGCCATCGCAACCGATTCGCTCGGCGCCGGCGCACCCGCATCGACTTGACGCATGATCGAGTCAACGTAGTCGGTGTTGTTACCGATCGTCTGAGACAGATTGCGATAGGATCGGCATCCGGTTGGCGACACAACCACGACCGCGCACAACCAAACCTTTGCCCATCGGGCAAGGCCTTTCGTTGGTCGCTTCGTTCGATTGATTAGCCGCAAAATTGCCAACTTTTCGCCAATAGCGTCTGTAAACTTCAAGCCCGATCCCAAGACGACGAAACTTTGACACAGCCGTGATGACTTACCATCACGGGCGCAGCATGTCCCTTGTCGCCGATACAACCGGTACCATTGGCATAGATCGTACAACCGGCCCCCACCCGTCCACTCAATCCGAACAAATTCACATGGCTGCTAAAACATTGCCGTGAAACACATGTGTTTTGTGCGAGATTGACGACACGGTTGTTAAAATACGAGGTCTGGCAAAGCCCAACTTCCCCATCCTCGTCTGTCCATCGATTCGATCTCATGACCGACCGCCAACGCACCGTCAACGATCGACCATCGGGCGATAAGTTTTGGGATGAATGCCAGCGGTTGATTGACCGAATCGAAACAGTCGCCAAACAAAGCCCAAGGCGAGAACCTCTCACCAGCGGCCAGACCAACAGCCATCTCTATCAGCGAATCGCGTCTGATTTGCTAGCGACAATCGGTGCCGATGCGGTTCGGATTCGCGCTTGCCATGATGGCGATTGGACCACGCTTGCCGATCAGGGTCTCGCGCTATTTCATCACGCCGAAAATGCTGCGCAGACTATCGACGCTTCCGAATCAATCGTTGCTTCGGCGCCACTTGCCGACAACGACATGCTTGATATCGAAGTCCGATTCGGAAATCCGATTCCCTTTCCTCGTCGCGCCCCCGTCGAACAACTGCTAGCGGTGCTGGCAGATTTGGCGGCACCTATCGAACTGCGAAACCGTGTCGAACATTTGAGGTCACGTCTAGACCAACAATCCGATCGGGATCGCTTCATCGCCGATCTGCACCGTGGCGATCGTTTGCCAGAAACGCTAGCAGCAATCGCCACGGCGTCCGCCGATGCTGTCTCGATCGACCGAGTCAGCCTAATGCGATACCGCGCAGGCCGTTACCAAATGGTTGCCTCTTCCGCGTCGCCATCGATCGACCGCCGTTCCGACCATGTTCGATCATTGCAACGATTGGCCGAACGTTGCTTGTCTGATTCATCGCGATTCGCGTTTGCAATCGGCGCGGGACCGCCCAACGATGCATCAACCGCTGACGAGGTGCTGCGGTACATGGACGAAGCTGGATGCCGTGAAATTCATTTCGAAACCATCATCGATCCTGAATCT
The DNA here is from genome assembly GCA_049680385.1 of Rubripirellula sp. Lineage (GTDB taxonomy): Bacteria > Planctomycetota > Planctomycetia > Pirellulales > Pirellulaceae > Rubripirellula. The sequence continues at coordinate 4,934 of JBAUHR010000138.1, forward strand.
CAAAGTACGGTTGCCGCAGTCGTCCTGGAACGTTTTCAGTGTCCACTCGATGCACCCGAGCATCTTGGCGACGCCTGGAATCCCGTTCGTGCCCCAGTCGGTTCGGCTGTCCGTGCTGCCATCGATCGCCAAGCTTCACTGCTGCCGTCTGCGGTTCGCCATCTGATCTCGGCCGATGGGCGTCGAGTCCGAATCGCCGTCGCCATTGGCTTTTTGGGGCTCGCGCTGCTGGGCTGGATTCCCGTCCCGTTTGACATTTCGGCCGAAGGCCGAGTAACGGCGATGAACCAGTCCCGAATTTACTCGCCCGCAGAAGCCGTCGTGTCCGACGTTTTGGTATCCGACGGTGACACGGTCACGGCGGGCCAACCGCTGGTGATCTTACGTAGCCCCGATCTGGATTTGCGATACCAATCTCTGGCGTCCGCGATGGAAACCGCAAAGGCAAAGCTAGCGTCTCTATCGGCCCGCCGCGGCGTCACACGAGACTCGCAGATGTCGGCCGACGAACAAGTCCTGGAAGCTGAAATCGCTGGGCTCGACCGTCAAATTGCCGCCATCAAACGTCAGCTTGACGGTCTGACGTTGACCAGCCCGATCGACGGAACCGTCGACCAGTGGGACATGGCCGGCGTGTTAGCGTCACGCCCCGTTTCGCACGGACAGTATCTGATCAGCGTGGTGTCGAAATCCGACGGCTGGAACGCGGAACTTGAAATTGCCGATCAATCGATCGCGTACGTGATCGAGTCGCAATCGCAACGCCCAACACCCTGCTCGTTGAAGTTGCGTTCAAGTCCCACCAACGTGCTGCACGGACAAGTCGACCGAATCTCGGATGTTGCCGACCTAAACCTAGCCGGTCAATCAGTCGTCAAAGTTCGTGTGCCAATCGAAGTTGACGCCGATTCGGCGATGCGACAAGGGGCAACCGTCGTCGCGAAACTGCATTGTGGGCGTCGGGCAGCCGGCTTCGTATATCTGCGCAGTGTGATCCAGTGGTACCGTCAATTGAGTTGGTTTTAAGAACTGTCATGATCCCCTATTCGAAAACTCTTTCAGCCGCAGTGGTCTTGATTACCCTTTCCATGGGAACCGATTCCGTTTGCGCCGACGACTCGGTCCGATTCGAAGATCTGGTTGTGACGGTGATCGATTCGGTTGAGGTACCGTCCGCTGCGACCGGCGTGATTTCGAAAGTCGCGGTACGGGAAGGCCAGTCGATTTCCGTGGGCGAATTGATTGCGTCCACGGACGACCGCGAGTCGCGCGTCAAAGCGGCGATCGCGAAAACTCAATTGGAAATCCTGCAGCAAGCAGTCGATGATGGTTTGGCGACCGAACAAGCCGAAGCGGAACTGGGGGCCCAGCGTCAAACCGCCAAGGAACACTTGGTTCGGCAAAAGATCGCAAAGCGAATGGCGACCAACAGCGCCCGCATCGAGGCTGCGGAGAAATCAGCAGCCGTCGCCAAGAACGAACTCGATCGCGCCTTGCGTTCTCGCGCTGAATATGCCGAGAGTATTTCGAAATCGGAAATCGACGGATTGCGATTGGAGTTTGAAAAGTCGCTACTGGATACTGCACAGGCCAAAGTTGAACACGACATCGATCAGTTGAAGGCGGACGCGGAAGCCGAAACGGCGGAAGGCCATCTGTGGAGCATCCAACATGCGAAGCTCGCGTTGCAACAAGCAAACGCCAGCAAAATCGTCGATGGGCTGAAACTGACTCTGGGACATCACCAACAAGAACTTGCGAACTTGGAAAGCCAACGGCACCTCGTCAAATCGCCGCTTGATGGTGTCGTCGTTGAAATCCACCGTAAACCCGGCGACTGGGTCATCGAGGGCGATTCGATCGCCCGAGTGATTCGGTTGGACCGACTGCGTGCCGAAGGTTACGCCAGTGCCGACCAAATTCACGACCTGCGCAATCGCCCCGAAGTCACACTTACCATTCGAATTCGAAACGACGATGTCATCACTCGCACGGGCGAGGTCGTTTTCGTCAGCCCCGAAATTGACCCCGTCAACAACGAAGCAAAGTTCTGGATCGAATTCGACAACCCGGACCGCGATGTGTTGCCCGGCATGCACTTAAACGCGAGCCGGTCGCCGTGACATCGAATCCGACAAGCATTCGGTTACGCGCGGACTTGATTCATCGTCAAATTAGCTCGGGCAACCAAACGATGTGGGTGGTCAAAGATCCGCTTGCACGGTCGTACTTTCACTTTACCGATCAAGAGCACGCGATGTTGGTGTTAGCCGACGGTCGCCGAACGCTTAAGCAACTGTATGCCGATGCGGCTTCGTTGTTCTTGCCGTTGCATTTGTCAGCTCAACAAGTCATCCAGTTTTTCGCCGACGCGAACCGCAACGGCCTGGTCGCGAACCGAAACGCGTCAGCGACATCACCGGCCAAGCGATCTCCCCGATGGTTGAACCGGTGGTCCAATCCGCTTGCCATTCGATTGCCTGGCATCGATCCCGTTCGAATCCTTGTCAAACTTGATTTCATTTCTCGCGTTGCCTTTTCAGTGCCGGCGATGATCGCGACTGCGATCTTAGTTCTTGCTGCCGCCATGATGGTGGTCACGCGATGGTCTTTGTTTGCCAGTGACGTGGCCGCCGCTGCCGCGCGATTCGACAACTGGATTCTCTTCGTTGCCGTGATCGGAACCACCAAGGTCATTCACGAACTTGCCCATGCAATGGCATGTCACAAACTGGGGGCCCGATGCAGCGAAATCGGAGTGATGTTCTTAGTGGGGATTCCTTGCTTGTACTGCGATGTTTCCGACGCCTGGATGTTGGACCGACCTTGGAAACGAATGCTCGTTTCGGCCGCCGGGATGATCGCCGAACTGTCGATCGCGGCGGTGGCCACCGTGGTTTGGGTCACAGCCAATGATGGCCCGCTGCGCGACGTTTGCGTCACCGTGATGGTGGTTTGTTCGGTTTCAACGCTGCTGTTCAACGGCAACCCGTTGATGAAGTACGACGGTTACTACATTGCGTCCGACGCGATCGGAGTTCCCAATCTTGCCAGTCGTGCGAGTGCCGCGTTTCACCACCGGTTCATGAACACGCTTTGGGGGACGTCATTAGAATCCGGATCGCAAACGACTCGCGATCAGAAGCGTCACGAAATCGGCTTGGTCGGATTTGCAATCGCCAGCAAAGTGTACCGGGTACTGGTTTACTCGATGATCGCAGTGACTTTTTATCAGTGGGCCAAGTCGCATGGGTTCGCCGACACCGTATTGGCGGTGGGCGTGGCAGCGGTTTTCATTGCAGCGGCCCGGCGGATTCACCAATCCATTCACCAATTCTTTGCACAGCCAAAGTCGGGCGGACCGACGTACGGTCGTTCACCAATGCGAGTGGTGGGCGTCTCTGTGATTTGCGCGGCGTTCACCATTGCTGCGGTTACGATCCCTTTGCCGCGCTGGATCACCGCCGTGTCGATCACCGAACCACAGTCGGCCCATGCGATCGTCGTTGCGACCCCCGGCCAGATTCGTCACACCGTGTGGTCGGGCGCCACGGTTGGTTCCCACGACATCGTGGCAAGCCTGACCGATGATGACGCCGAACAGAAACGGATGGCGATCGCGACTCGGCGAGACCAATTGAAATCCGAGTTGACGGCACTGCAGAACCGTCGCGGTGTTGACGCGGCCGCATCCGCAGCGATCCCGACGACCCGAAAATTGCTGAACGAAACGAACAAACAACTCAATCTGATCGATCGTGAACTCGGTCGCCGAATCTTGCGAAGTGGCGTCAACGGTGTTGTCTTTCCGCCCGAGCAAATCGTGGAATCACAGGCACCCGATTGGCAGCCACGCGGTTGGACCGGCACACCGTTGGACGTCCGCAATCGCGGCGCGCGACTGGTTGAAGGCACCCAAGTTTGCGTGATCGGTGACGCGGTCGAGCGTGACGCGATTGTTTATTTGAGCCAAAGTGATGTTGAATTGGTTCGGATCGGCCAATCCGCGGTCCTGCGAGTTGCCGACCGGCCGCGAGGTAGCGTGACCGGACATGTCACCGAGATCGCAACGTCACCGGCCAACGAAATACCAAACAGCCTGATCAAGTCAGGACGAATCCAACCATCGTCCGTCGACTCGCAACGCCAACCTTATTATCAAGCCAGAATCCGCATCGATCACCAACCGATCGTGCTGCCGGTACGAATGATTGCAGTGGCGGAAATCAATGTGGATTCGGCATCCCTTTGGGCGCGGTTGTCTCGCTGGGCCAATGACGCGTTTTGATCAGCCGATCCTACAACCGAAATCGAATCGGCAGCACTTCCACCGACGCGGTCGCTCGCCCAAAACGGCGAGCCGGTTGTCCGTGCCACTGACGGACAGCCGCAACGGCCGCACGATCAAGCGGCGCATGCCCACTCGATTCGACCACTTCGACTTCGGCCACGTGACCGGCCGAGTCGATTTCTAATCGCAACATGACGGTTCCTTCCAGTCGATCACGCACCGCCTCGGCCGGGTATTCCGGTGGCGGACTGAACGAAAAGTCGACGGCGATTTTTTTCGCTAACCCGATCACTTGGACCAACGGCACGATATCCACCGATGGCGGCTGGGACAGACGAGCGACCGACTGCTTTGGCCTTGGTTCGGATGTGTCTTTGATCTTGGGCATGTCCACGACGGCAACGGACTTTCGCGAAATCGACCGTTCAAGTTCCGGCTGAAACTCATTGAGATTCGGTAGAGACCGATCGGCAACATCGGTTGGTTCGACAGCAGATTTGTCGGCCGGAAAATTCAGGTCACGATCAATCGCTTCGACTGGCGTCGGCTGACGAAGTGGAATCGAATCGGCCGCCAGGCTGACCATCGTCATCGCAACCGAATCCGGTGCTGGGGCACTGGCGATGCTGATCTCGATCGCAACAGCATTCTGGTCACCCGAGGTTGTGAATCGATCGGCGACTGAAATCGGCAGCGCGCAAATCGCCCCCATCACGCTCGCATGAACGGCAACGGAGATCAGAGTTGAGCGGACGAACGATTTCAAAACGGGCTTCCTGAGCGGGCTCTTTTCCCACTCGCTATTTGCTTAGGTACAACTTTCCTGACGAAGTCAGCCGCAAACGGTAAACATCACCATCGTGATCGATCCATACCTCTCGTCGACCACGCAGTATTTCTCGCGAGGAAATGAACCGGGGAGCCTGACCAGAATGATTCGACCATTCGCTGGCGTCGAGCGGTTCGCCGGGATCCTCATTATTGCACAGATCTTCGTTTTTTTCAGGTTCAGACATCCCGCCAACTCAATGCAGATGCCGTGCCGAGGCGGCCAATGGGGCAATGCACAGCTTTTACGAGCCTTTGGCAGGGGCCAAGTCAGCCGCTTGACGCAAAATCCGCCCGCAGCGGCGAAACGATCGCCACGAAAACCAGGACCATCGTTCCTGTTGTTTGTGTTGCGGCAACTTTGCCGGTACCGAATGCAACGGGCAAAGCGCTAACACCACTTGCGCCGATGACAACCAATGAACCGACCAGAACGTTTGCGCTAGCCTAGCCCTGATGCGATGGCTGACATCCGTTCGAAACCAAAGTCATCTGCTGTGAAACTGCATTCCATTCTTGGTCTGACGCTGGCGACTGCACTTGGATCAAGTGTCGTTGTTTCAAATGCCTGCGCCCAAACCGTCGACGGCAACCACATCAGCTTGGCAACGCTGCTGCAGAACGAGTCGGCAACGTTGCCAGAGATCGAAGTTCGCCCGCCGGCCGCAGAGTCACCGACCGCTCCGCCCGCCCAGCCACCGCCCGACCAGCCACCGCCCGCCCAAGCAAACCCGCCGTCCATCGTCGACGCGTTGGAACTGCCACCGGACGCCTTTCCAACACCGACACCAACACCGACACCAACACAGTCACCGACACAGTCACCAAGCTCCAATCCCATCGAGCCTACGATCACACCGTTTGAAGTCCCGGTCAATCAGCCGCCGGCTAGCACCGCCCGGCCGGCAAACACTTCAAGCCCATCACCTGCATCGTCCCCGTCATCATCCAACCGCACCAACTCGGACTCGGCGTTCAGCGACTCGTTCCCTTCGCTTAGCGAACAAGTTTTTGGTTCAATCGCCAGCAACTCCACGGGGCTGAACAGCGTTTTTCGCGGCGAGTCCGATCTGTTCGACTCGCCCCAACTGGGCACCATCGTCGACCGAGCCGACTTGGATCGGCGACAAGCCACGACAATGTTTCGTGCCCTTCAAAACGAAGTCGGCGTGACGTTGCAACAAACCGGCAACGGCCAACTGTCACCGTTCATTCGCGGATTGACCGGGCAACAGATCCTGGTGCTGGTCGACGGAATTCGGATGAACACTAGCATCCTGCGTCCCGGTCCCAATCAATATGCCGCGACAATCGATCCCGGAACCATCCAGCGGATCGAGGTCATTCGTGGTGCGGAATCAGCGTTATGGGGAAGCGACGCGATCGGCGGCGTCATCAACGTCGTCACACGGTCGGCCGACCCACTGCGTGGCAACTACGCGAGTCCCGAATTCAGTCAGATCTACAGTTCGGCCGAGGCTTCGTCGTACACCCGGACCGGATTCAGCGGATGGTACGGTGCGACGGGAATCGTCGGTGGCGTTTCGTATCTGGATGTCGGAAATCTCGATCGCGGCGGCGATCTTGGGCGCCAATCTGCGACCGATTACCAGCAGTACGCTGGCGACGTGAAACTGCAGCGAATGTTGACCGAAAATCATCTGTTGACCGTGGCGCTGCAACATTTTGAACAGCAAGACCTCAAACGCAGCGACCGTTTTTTGCCGTTCATTCTTGGACCGGCTCCGGACGGCAGCGCGCCCACCCAGCGGCCCACCGTTTTTGATCCTCAGCAACGTGACCTGATCTACGCGCGGTTGGAAGGCTTGCTGCCCGACGACGTATTTTTTGCTGATGCGTATTCCGTCACGTTCTCGGGAACGCGCACCAAAGAAGGCTCCGTCGTTGATCGCTACACCGACAATTCGGCGTCCGCCACGATCACTCGCCGCGAAATCAGCGAATTCGACGACCTCGGTTGGGGCACCGTGCTGTCGGCGGTGAAAAACATGGGCGACTTCGGCAAACTGACCTACGGTACCGACTTCTACGCCGAATCGATCAACGCCAATCGAGTTCAAATCAACGATCCCAGCAACCCCGCCTCGACACCCGCCATCGTGGATCCGCAATATCCAGACGACAGCGAAGCCGATCGAGTTGGTGCGTACGTGTCTTGGAATGTTCCGGTGACCGATCGGCTGGATGCAACGACCAGCGTCCGCTACGAAAACATCAACATTTCGGGCACTCCCAACTTCACCGGCCTTGGCGAAACGTACTTTCAACGTTCGTACCAAGACTGGATCGCCAGCATCGGTTTGTCGTACGAGTTGACTGAAAACATGCGTTTGATCGGCGGTGTTTACGAAGGATTCCGAGCACCGACGATCGACGATTTGACGGCCAACAAGACATCGCTGCAAAACAATGTCTCCGTCCCGTTGGTCGGAAACTTGGCGGCCCAGCCCGAACATAGCTACACCTATGAAGTCGGTTTGAAGTTCAATTACGACCGATTGCGATTGCAGGCCGTCGAGTACTGGACGGACTTCGACAGCTTTCTGTCGCGTGAAACAATCGGCGGCGTCGACTTTCTGACCAATCAAACAGCGTATCTGAACGGCACCGAAATCAACGGCGAATATTTGCTGGGGCCAAATCTATCGCTGTACGGAAACTTTGCTTACACGTACGGCCAAATCACATCGAGCGACGAACCGATCACTCGGATTCCACCGATCCAGAGCATCCTTGGACTGCGGCTGACGGAACCTGACGCGAATGCGTTTATCGATGTTTACACCTGGATGGTGGGTCGCTCGGATCGCTACAACCAACTGAATCTCGGCGACGTGCGGTTCATTCCGGGTGGCACGCCGGGCTATGCGACGTTGAACGTCCGAACGGGCCGAAGCTTTGGCGACAAGCATCAACACCAGTTGTCGCTGTCGCTGGAAAACCTGACCGACAAGGGCTACCGAGTACTAGGGAGTGGCGTCGACGGCACTGGGTTCAACGCTGTGTTTGGGTACCAGTGGCGAATGTAGATCATTTGTAGCGCTGCGATTCTGCCCGCAGGTGTACCCGGGTTTTCGTCGGCTGCTTTGCAGCAGACGTCCCGCGAGCGGAGTCGCGGGTCCACTTAGGGTGCCCCGTTTTGGATGGATACACAAACGTAGTCATACCAGTCGCCTATGGTTCCTATCCGATCAGACGTTATCGTTTACCGTCATGAACCGATCCCCGAAACCGCCGCGAACGGCCCAGGCCGACAACGACCGTCACGCCAATCATCCCCATCCCATCGATCCCTATCCCATCGATCCGCGCCGCGTCATGGTGTTGGTGATCGCGATCGTGCTGTTGATTGTTTGCGGCGTGGTGACTTGGAAGTTTGGCAACGACGGATCGGCTCGGTTTCTGTCGGCGGCGACGGGCCGAGTCGGATTGTTGATGGCAGCACTGTGGTTGGCGTGGCCATCGCTCAAGAAACCTGCACGGTGGTTGCCACCGGGGATCGCGGTTGCCGGTGTAGCGGGTTTGGCGGTAATCGCCGTCCGTCCTCAGTTGGCCTTGGTCGTTTTTCCAGCCATTGGCACGATCGCCGCGATCACGGTTTTCATGCGTGGGCTGCGTTAGAAGGTGTCTTTCACCCTCGTTTTGGACGTCGTGAAACCGCACCGGTGTTAAGATTTGCGGGCGCTGCAAACGGAATCAGCGACAAAATCAGAAAAAACCTACCTTGCACGTACCCATCAAGCCGAAACTACCAGCAACACCAGTCTGGTATGACCGCCTGAACCACCAAGTCCCCACAGATGGGCGACTTGCCCATCGACATCGTGTCGGCGGAACTTGTAGTGGAACAGGCCCAGACGGATCTAGGACTGCAGGGAGGCATATTCAATGCGACGCAAGTATTTCGGATTGGCGATTGCCGCGCTCGCTACCCTCGGGCCAATGCAGGCCTGGGGTGGTGACCGCGAAATCGCGGAACAGATCATCTCGCGATTAAAAACGAATCGTGATTCAGGAGCTCTCAAGGACTTCACCCTCGACATGAAAGTCGACGATGGCGTGGTGTTGTTCCGAGGCAGCGTAAGCAAGGCGGCTCAGAAGGACTTAGTCCTTGACGCCGCCGACGGCATCGAAGGCATCGCAAAAGTTGTTGACGAAGTCGCCGTGATCGCAGCACAAGTTGCTGCGACTGAGACGACCGAAAAGGCTTCGATCGTGAAACCCACGACCGAAATCGCCACGGTTGAAACAATCGAACTGCAACAAGTTCCTTTGGAACTAGCAACCGAAGCTGAACCGGCTAGCGACTTTTCGTTCCGCGAAGCCCTGGCTGCTCAAGCTCGTGCGATTCAACCAAGCTCAGTAATGCCCGGCGAAATTCGCCCTGCATCGGCTGTCGAACCACTTGATGACGACGCGGTTGTCAGCAGCGTGGTCAACGCACTGAGTCAAGCGAAAGATGCCGGCCAATTGAAGGGCTTTGGCGTCGACGTGAAGAGCAACGACGGCGTTTTGCAACTGACCGGCCGTGCCGCCAGTGCCGAACAACGCGTTGAAATTCTTCGCATCGCTGAATCGGTACCCGGTGTTTCAGGGATCCGCGAAGCGATCTCGGTCGCCTCGGCACAGCCTACACAACCGGCCGGTTTGGCCCGTCTGCCACAAGCTGGTACACCAGCCCAGTTGGCGTCGGCACCAAGCTATCCACAGCAACAAATGGCTCCCCAACAAGCGATGACGGCACCTTACCGCACGCAAAATGGTCAGCCACAACAAGGCCAAATGCGAACCGTTGGCATGCACGGTGCACCAGTGATGGGACAACCTGTTCCCATGGCACCGTACTCGTCCGGCGGCGGAGCACCACGGTATGACTCGCCCAACCTGCCAAACTATGCTTGGCCAGGCTACGCGGCTCACCCCAACTATGCTGCGGTCACGTACCCACAACAGTACAGCCCATCGGCATGGCCATACATCGGCCCGTTCTATCCTTATCCACAAGTCCCACTGGGATGGCGTAAGGTCAGCTTGGAATGGGACGACGGCTGGTGGTTCTTGGACTTCACCGACCGCTGATCATTCGTAACACGGGCTGCCAGCCTGTGTTGAATTGAGATCAAGCGTGAAACAGAAGCCCGCCCGTGACACTTGTCGCCGGCGGGCTTTTTTCGTTTGTCCGCGTCGACCTCGTCACCGAAGCGAAGTTCTGGCCTGAAAAACAGGCACGGATTTCAAAGTTGCGTAGGCTGCCTGGTGTGTGCGTGTCAGCCATCACAGGCTGGCGGTCTGTACTACTTTTGCTGGCCTCAAGTGCAAATCTCGTGATTCCCGATGGCCGCCGCAGCCGCAGTGGCCAATGCCGATTCACCAAATCGAACGATTCTTCGGAATTACCCGCAAGATCGGTACAAGTTCACACGATACTACTGGTACGCAAGAGGTGCCGAAGCCTCTCGCACATGGAACGAACCACGGAAGGTTTATCGGATGACCAGCTCGAATTGCCGTCGCACTCACGAAACGAGTAACGCGACCCACGATTCAATTTCGCCCAAACGCACGAGCGTCGGGCAACATCGCATCTTGGGCCGAATCGCCCTGGGGACGTTGGCCTTGATGGCCATTTCGACCACCGGGTGTTTTGGTACGGGTGGCGGATTCAACCTCGGATTCCTCGGATATCCGATTCCCGTCAGTCCCTACTATCAACACAAGCAAGAAGAAAAGTTCTGGAAGCACGAGCGTTATGAACGCGTGCCAATCCTAGCGCCGACCACATCGGGTGGTACCGTCAAGGCGCTTGACCCACCAAGCGACGACGAAGTCATCCACGCCCTGGAAACCGCGCGTCCGGTCCAAGGTGGTATTCCTTTGATCTATGAAAAGCAACGTAACAACGTTCGCATCATCAAAGAAAAGATCGCCGACTACATCGACCCGCCGCGTTTCTATCCTTTGATCGGCCCGGCACAACTGCACCACGCTCACTACAAGTGTACGATCTACTTCGACGAAAAGACCACCGTCGGCTACCCAGTGCCTCACACACTGCATGACCGCGAAGCCATCGAAGTGGTGTACATCGACCACAACCACTTCCACATGGTTGGCGACGTCGAACCGTACACGACGCCGAACCTGTAAACGGAACCGGTCACCGCTTAGCGGTCGCTCGTTCCCGATCGCTGGCGACATGATCGTCGCAACGTTTAACAGCAACGAACTACCAAGCCAGCCTGATCCAATCAGGCTGGCTTTTTTTATGCACCTTCGATTGGCCCTGGTTGCAACTTGGCCTGACGTCGCAAACGTGAACGTCTACCCAACAACCACGCGAACGCCGCAGCACCGATGCCCCACGGCAGCAAACGTTTCAGATTGTTCAAATTCATCGTTGGCGTGATCGGGTCGCCAGCAATCGAAAAGCGTTGGTCTTCGTTGGCAAGATCACCGCTCAATAGCCGGCGATGCACCAACAGATCCGGTTGCAACAAGCCCGCCGAGTCCGACGTCGTCATGAATTGTTTGGCCGGACGATCCGAACGCACAAATCCAGTGGCGTGATCTCGCACGTCACTGTTCACATAGCCATCGACGACACTGTCCCAAGCTGCGTGCTGCAAGTACAACGCGTGGTCAAATTGCTCGACCAAGTGAACCTTGCCGTCGTGAATGTGGACGGTGGGAAAGAACACTTCCGCCGGCCAGCGAGTCGCAAACTCCATCGCCATCGGATGCGGTTTGCCAGACAATTTCTTGAGTTGGAAAACGGCGAATCCAAAGTCATGGTAAAGCGGCAATTGATCCCAGACCGACGAGGCAATCGAAAACTGAGGATCAAGCCGATCAAAGTCCCGCGGCGAAGGAACGTACGATGCGATGTAGTCGCCAACCTCTTGGACTTCGATCCCTGCCTGTAGAGCACTCGTGACCTCCTCACCAGCCGAGCACCCGATCCCCATGCGGGGAAAGAAGGGAAACCCGCGTTCAAAATGCGAGAAAAAATGGGTGTACCCTTCCATCGAAATGAATCGCAATGGATCACCGCCGGCTGCCGAGTCACGAACTGCCAAATCAATCGGCAGTGGCAAGATCATCGCCGTCGGCGATTCGGACTCGTACTCCATCTCGTACGCCAAGAACTGAGTCCCCGTCGCGGACAAGCGACCGAAGATTCGCGTATTGCCCACATGCGAAACCGGCTGACTGAAACAACACATACCGAAACCCTCTTTGTCGATTGAACGTGCGCAATCCCAATATACGGTATCATCAGCGGCACCGAATTGTCTGATAGGGATGCTGTTTTACGTCTTTGATTCCGTTTGCCTTGTTGATTCAGGATCCGCGCGATGCCTCTACCTTCCTCTACCGTTGCTGTATTCTTGACCGGATTGTTTTTAACAACCATGACTTCGCCGGTTTCATCAAACGCCCAGTCGACCGGCACGTCCGCCAAATCATGGCGTGCCGATCCGGCGATCGTAGCCAAGCTTTCGCAAAAGCGATCGGAATTCAATTACGACGAAGCGAAGGTGCCCAAGTATTTGATTCCCGATTCGCTGGTGATGGAAAATGGCGATCCTGTCACCTCGGCCGATCAGTGGTTCGACCAACGAAGGCCTGAACTGCTCACGTCGTTTCGGGAACTCGTCTATGGCCGGCGACCTGAAACACCGTATTCGCTTTCGTTCACGACCGTTTCCGAAGCCAAGGTCCTCGATGGCACCGCAATCGGCAAAACGATCACAGCGACGATGAAGATCAATGACCAAACGTTTTCGTTTCCCTTTGTGTTGTTCACGCCCACTGGCGACGGCAAAGATCTGCCGGCGGTCGTGTTCATCAACAACCGGTCGTTTCCATCAGTCGATGAAGTGAACAGCAAGTACGATTCGTTTTTTCCGGTCAAAGACCTGATCGATCGCGGCTACGCGGCAGCCGCGTTCTTCACGTCCGATGTTGACCCCGATCGCAAGGATGGTTTTGCGGAAGGCATTCGAAGTTTCTTTGCGCAAGGTGAACCCTTGGCTGACGATGCTTGGCGCAGCCTGTCGGCTTGGGGATTTGCCGCTAGCCGTGTGCTGGACTACCTGGAACGAGTTCCGCAGATCGACTCGTCTCGCGTTGCCGTGGTCGGTCACTCGCGAGGCGGAAAGACTTCGCTGTGGGCTGCCGCCGAAGATCCTCGGTTTGCCATCGCCTACAGCAACCATTCCGGGTGCGGTGGGGCGGCCCTATCGCGGCGTGCCTTGGGTGAAACCGTCGATCGCATCACGACCTCGTTTCCGCATTGGTTCAGTCCCAATTTTGCGAAGTACGCAGGCCGAGAAAACGAGTTGCCGATCGACCAACATGAACTGTTTTCACTGATCGCACCGCGTCCGGTCTATGTGGCCAGCGCTGACGAAGACTTGTGGGCTGACCCGCGAGGCGAGTATCTGTCGCTCGTGCTATCGGCACCGGTGTATCAATTGCTTGGCAAGCAATCGATTGGCGATGAGGTCATCGCCGACCCCGATTTGATCAACCACGCCTATCCGCCACCGCTAGACCATCCCGTCGTCGTCGGACAGACGGGCTATCACATCGGTTCCGGTGGGCACGGCTTGACCCATATCGATTGGAAGAACTTCCTCGACTTTTTCGGTGGGCTGGCGAAGTGAGTTTGAAGGGAACTGTTCTCGTAGGTGCCGGTGTCGTCGGGCGATCGATTTTGCGCGCCCACATTGATGCCCAACTCTCGGTTCACTTGGTCGACGTGAATCCGTCTGCGATCAGACTCGCGATTGATTCGCTACAGCTAAGTGACCAGTGGCAAGTGATGCCGCCCACCCCAATCAGTGAATCGTTGACCGCCGTTTCAATTCGACATGGCCAGGATCGTGATCCACAGCCGACGATCTTGATCGAATCCATCGTCGAGCGATTGGACGTCAAACAAAAGTTCTTTGCCGAAGCGTCGCACGTCTTTGCGGACGACACCATCTTTTGCAGCAACACATCGACGCTGCGGATCACGACGATCACGTCATCGCTGCCATGCGCTGATCGTTTCGCAGGGATGCACTTTTTCATGCCAGTTGACCAGCGACCGGCGGTTGAAATTGTTCGCGGCGAATACACCAGCGAAGCAACGATCCAAGCCTGCCATCAACATGTGCTGCGTCTTGGTAAAGAACCACTGGTGGTCAAAGACAGCCCCGGTTTTATCGTCAATCGATTGCTGTCGCCCTATTTGAACCAAGCGATGTTGCTGTTGTGCCATGGCGTTGCCGCCGACCGAATCGAGCGCGCCGCGATCGAATATGGGATGCCGATGTCGCCGCTGGAATTGATCGACACAATCGGAACTCGCACGACTTTCGACGCTGGCCGCGTGTACTGGCAATCGTTTCCCAACCGAATCGATCCTGCACCCATGCTGGGAAAAATGATCAAGACGGGACGACTGGGCAAGTCAGTCGGTGCCGGGTTTTACGATTACTCAAACGGCCAAAGGTCTCGGGATCTATCGCCCGAAACCATCAAACTTGCCGAGACCTATTTTCGCCCCATCGAGCAATTAACGGACGATGATCTGATTGATTTACTATCGATTCCGATGCGAATCGAAGCCGCGATCGCCCATCACGAGGACACCGTTTCATCCTTCCAGTCGTTCGACATCGCCATGCAAGGCGGGCTCGGTTTTTCCCCCAACCGAGCATGGTCCAAATTCTTTGATGATCTTGGCCGCGACACGATCCAAGCCGCGATTGAACGTTGGCGGCCGATTTTCAAGTCGATGGGCCACGAATTATCAGCCCGGCAATTGCTGGAAAAACGACCGTCCTGATCGCAAAACTGCCACAATTCGCGGACAGGCCACTTGGAAAGGGGGGCCAACGCCCCATAATGAACATCTGCTACCCAAGTTGGGCGGCACACGGAGCGATGGATTGCGTCCGTTTGATTCGATCAATCGTTTGAATAGTTGGAAGAGGTTTTGTGATGAAGTCAGGTATTTTCAGCGTTGCTTTGTTGGCGTTCGTATTGTCGTTTGTTGGTTGCGAAGCAGCAACGGATGAAATCAGCAAGGGCGCAAGCGATATCGCTGATACCGCTGGCGAAGCAGTTGACGGTGCAGTCGACAGTGCTGGCGACGCAGTCGACTCGGCAGTCGGCTCGACGACCGAAGCAGTCGGTAATGCAAAAGACAAAGCAAAAGAAGTCGCCGGTGACGGTGTCGATGCCGCGAAAGAAAAGGTCGGCGAAGCTGCTGACGCTGTCAAGAAAGCTGCCGAGTAAGACAAGTTCTTAGAATCGGATTCGGACTTCGGCTTGGGCAACTTGTTCGCAATCGCCCGAGCCTGAATCGTTCAAGCCAATAAGCGGCCGGTGTTCTCACCGGTCGCTTGTTGCATTTGGTAGCGGCAGGAAAAGCTAACCGTAGGCAAATCGACTACGTGATAAGGCATGCTCCTTCAACTCCCACCCCGCAGGTTGTGCGGTTTCTAAGTCGATACTTCGTAGCGTTTACTTCGCCCTTCCTCTGGCGAATTCAACAACTGAGCCGACGGCGCTAGCCGCGGGTTTTTGGTACGTCACGACCACG
>JBAUHR010000139.1:0-1759 GCA_049680385.1 Rubripirellula sp.
GACAGCGGGCGTCATTTCGGCTTCGAGTTCCGGCGGTATCTTGCTCATGCAAGTATTGGGACCGAAAATAGTAATCCGTGTCCAGAGCGATTTTCAAAACTCTTGCACCGACCCGTGAACGGTTACCGTTAACGGAGACAATGTCGATATAACGCTCACGAGCGACCTGGCTGCAGGGGACTTGCCGGACGAATCCTATGTTCGTCTTGGTCAGAAGTATTTCGAAAATTGGCGTGACTCTGACTTTAACACCGCAACACCTGATGGCAACAATCCAACGGCGCTGAGTAACACGACTTTTGTCAACAACACGAACCAGAAGTTGGTCATCGGCGTTAATGCGGAAGGCAACCTCGGCAGCTCCAAAGCTCCGGTGATCAGCAACGGCAAGGCTAATTTTTACGACGGCGTGTCGCTGGTTCCCAGCGGAACACGACTCGAGTTGTTACATGAGAAAGGGCTTGGCAACAACGGCTCTGAAATCGGTGCGGAATACGACAACAATGGCAACGTGATCTACACCGGAACCGCGACTGCGGCAACGTACGACGACAACGGCACCATCGTCGAAGACGGTGCGACGCTTGAGTTATTGCCGGGCATTTGGCTAAACAAGGAACGCGTTACCCTCAGCGGCGATGGCGTCGACGGATTGGGGGCCGTTTATTCCGAGGGCTCATCGAGCCAGCACACTCGATTGAATGGTGACACGGTCATTCTTGACGGAAACGCGTCGATCGGCGTCGAAGGTGCAGGGTACATCGTGCTCTCGGACAGCATCAATGGAACCGGCGACTTCACCAAGCTAGGAACAGGCGCGCTCAGCTTTGGCAAGCCGGGTTCCTTGAACGGGAATTTCTTCGTCGAAGCGGGAACCCTGGAAGGTCGATCGAATGTCGTACGCGGCGACCTCGTGATCGACGCGGGTGCCGCAATCGCGGCATACGGTTCAAACATGGTCAATGCGCCTGCGAACCATGCAGAAATCAATGGCGTTTGGAATCTGAATGCCCGCGGAGACGATACTGTGCTTTCGCACCAGATCGGCAGCATCTCTGGCGTGGGAACGATCATTTCAAATGATCCCACGGACAACCCTGGTGGTACCGTTCAGCTCAAGGGCGATTCTGGATCGGCTGACTACGCCGGTTCCATCACCGGACTGGTCAACATCGAAAAGACCGGCACCAACACTCAAGTCTTCAGCGGCAGCCTAACCCACTCCGGAACGACGACGGTAAGTGCCGGCACCTTGCTTATCGAAGGCACTCACACCGGCGGTGGCACTTACACCGTTCATTCAAATGCGACGCTTGGCGGCAGCGGCTCGATCGGCTCGGCCGTGATCGTGAACTCTGCCGGCCATCTCGCACCTGGTGCGAGCTCCGGGACCTTGTCGGCAAACAGCGTGACGTTGTCATCGGGCTCGTTTTTCGATGTTGAGATTGGCGGGACGTCGGCGGGTTCCGGATACGACCAAGTGCTAACCAACTCGGCCACGCTTGGCGGAACGTTAAGTGTCTCGTTGATTGGTTCGGGCGGGACAGTCTTTGCACCAGCACCAGCGGATACATTTTCGATTGCCGTGTCGAGCGGAAGCTTGTCAGGCGCCTTCGATAACGTCGCCAGCGGCCAGCGCGTGACAACGACTGGCGGTGAAGGAACTTTCTTGGTGACGTATGACGCGTCAAGCAAAACGGTGGTGCTATCGGACTATGCCGTGGTCGCAGTTCCGGCCAGCGTCGTCGGCCGAGGCGTT
>JBAUHR010000140.1:0-7191 GCA_049680385.1 Rubripirellula sp.
AAACTCGCTTTGCATCTACCGCATTGGGTGAAACGGTTACGCGATCAGCGGCGACATCTTGTTCGCAGATGCACTCTTTTAGTGCATTTGAAACCGCTATGATTCCATCAGCGTTCTGTAGGCAGTACCGCTCTGTTTTTTTAAGGATCACAGGTAGATGTACTGCGTCGCGACTCCCGAATTTTCCCGCGAACGTTGCGTTAACTTCAAGTATGACAGGCACGCCCATATGGCTTGCTGCTGCAATCCCACCAAAATTGAAAGACGAATATCGTTCGTAGATAAAGTCAGGTTGGAATTTTTTTACTCCGCGGCGAACACGATAATACGAGACGACATTGTATGCCACTTCACCAACTTGCTTGGCAAAGGTTCGAAGTGGGCTCGCTTTCTTGCGACCATTTCCGTTGCCGGCGGACGCAAGTCCAGGAGATCGAACGGCTGTTCTAGGGCAAACGACATCAACATGATGCCCTAGGCTCTGCAACGCGGAGATGATTTCCGATATGTGGACGCCTTCAGCGCCATCGCCACGCGTTCGATGGTGGTACAGGATTTTCACTGTAAATTGTCCGCGTTGAAGGGAGTCAAAACGCTTGAGTGACAACTTGGCGTCCGCCGTAACATTGCGTTCACCTGCTTGGCTACGCTTGACCAAGTGCTGTTGGCCATGCATTTGGCAATCCAATTTCGGTCATAGTGCCCTCCTAGCGACTCGCTGAGGGCGTAACCAAATTCAACGGGGTTCTCGTTCGCAACGATGCGACCAACACTTGGTTCCTGTACGTATTCAGCATTGTCTCCCGCGTCTGTTACGACAACTGGCAATCCTGTGGAAAGCGCCTCCAAGACTGCGTTGCAGCATCCTTCACGACGACTTGCCAGCGCGAACAGATCGGCAGCACGCAGCCAATTTGCCACTTCATTGGGCGGTTTGCTGCCAACGAAATGGATCCTGTCTTGCACGCCTAGTTCATTGGCCAAGGCCTGCAAGCTTTTTCCCCATGCGGATTCAACACCTCCGCCAATGCATACCAATTGAAAGTCACAATCCGACTGAATGTGTGCCACCGCGCGAATCAGAATGTCGTGCCCTTTCACCGCCTTCAAGTTACCGACCGACACCACCAGTTTTCCCGTTTTTTCGTAGCTGATGTTGGATTTTGCATCGGCTTGGTCACCCGTGCTGTAGGTGGCTGCGTCAACTCCATTGGGGATAACGGTGATTTGGTCGGCTGGGACACCCGCTGTTACTGCTGCTGCTTTTAGCGAGTGGCTGACTGCGATCACACCTGTCGCTTCACACAGTGCCTGCAACAACTGGTCACCTCGCGATGATCGACCAAACAGGTCGACCTCAAGTCCTCGGATTGTGATGAATACTGGCATTCCGCGTCGCTTCGCAACTCGCCAGCAGCCAACGCCTTCGGGATAGCCAAAGTGAGCATCTAGCACGGCATCGCAAAGCAAAGCGGGATCCAGTTGGTTAAGCCATCGATCGACGCATCGTTCGAGCCAATAGCCATCGAGTCGCTTTACCACGCCCGGAAAGTAAAACATGTCGCCCGCGTCTACCGTTAGGTTTTCCGTACAGGCCGGCGGGTCGGTTCGTCGCGAACGAATCATTGGAAACCATGGCTGAGGCGCCAATGCACGGACAGGGACCAGCTTTGCAAGTTCTTCCAACCGGCGACGAACAAACAGTCCATGCAGCGGTGATCGCTGTGAGGGAAGGTTTGTGCATACGCTCAGTACATTCACAACACGAACGCCTCATCCATTCGGCGACTGATCATCAACTCTCGCTGCCAGCCTCCTTGAAATGTAATGGCAAGCTCGCGTTTTGGGCGTTCAAGCTGAAAAACGAATCCGTTTGCGGTCAAGAACATTCGCGAGCGGCGTCGCAGGCAAGTCATGCGCCGCGCCTCAATGGTGGACAGTTCGGTTGGGGGTTGTGCTGGCTTTCACGTGGCATCGTTTTAGGTTTTGCAATCTCTGCAAACTTATGATCCGCCTGCTCCGAAACGACCGCGACATATCGGCCTAGAACATCACGTAGACAGACTCGGAAACTTCCGCGGCTTGGTTATCGTCCCTTGGATGTTTGGACGCAACTTGCAGTATTTTGGCCACGGTGGGTTCCAGTAGGCGCCCCGCTGGCTGATCTCGCCAACGCGATACGATCGCTGCGGCAGTTTGTGACGCAGACGAATTTGGGTTTGCGAAAGCGGATGCGAACTCGAACTCTTCGCGTGCCGTTTCGGCCTTCGATGTGTCTGTCCACGTGCTGCTGCGAAGTGGTGGCGTCGTCACGGAAACTAAGACCAAATCCAGGTTCTTTGCCTTGGTGGCTTGCGGCCAAAACGACGAATCGAACAGCTTTGCAATCTGCTCGTGGTACTGGTCCGTCGGTTTCGTTTGTGCAACCGCGTAGACATCTTCGTTTTCGAGTCCTTCGCCCTTACCTTCGGGCCACTCGGGTTGCTCGTCCTTGATCAGAATGCAGTCATCGAGTGCTAGCACGTCCATTTCTGTACGCATGAAACATCGATACGCATCTTGTGGCGTGCAAACGATCGGTTCGCCGCGGACGTTAAACGAGGTGTTGACGAGCACTCCGTATCCGGTGTCCTTTTCGAACTGTTTGATCAGATCATAGAAAGCCTGGTGATGCTCGCGGCGCACAGACTGAATTCTTGCCGAATAATCAATGTGCGTGACCGCAGGAATGTCGGAACGCAATTGGCGAACAATCGGTAATAGATCTTCGGCCGCATCACCTTCGCTTGGCTGAACAGGAATCCGCCGACTCTCTTTGACCGGCGCAACCAGCAACATGTAGGGGCTCTCACGATCGATATCAAAGTAATCTGAAACCCGTTCATGCAAGACTGCCGGAGCGAAAGGCCGAAACGATTCGCGATATTTGATTCGTAAATTCAGGGTGGTTTGCATTTCGGTGTTTCGCACATCACCGAGAATTGACCGCGCTCCTAATGACCGTGGCCCGAACTCGAGTCGACCCGAGAAATGCCCAACAACTTTTCCGTCGGCCAACTGTTTTGACAAGAACTTGTTCCGGTCATCACCGCTCAGTTCGCGAAACGGAAATCCGTGCGTGTCGAGGTAAGCCTTGGTTTCATCTTTAGAGAAACCCGGGCCGAGGTGCGAACCACCTTGGTCCGACAACTCGCTGCGCTGGGTTCGCGGGCGTCCGAAGTACGTGTGCCAAGTATCGAGTGCGACGCCAAGGGCGCACCCTGAATCGCCAGCGGCCGGCTGGATCCAGATTTCGTCGAAGACACCTTCCTTGAGCAGTTTTCCATTGGCGACACAGTTCAGTGCAACGCCGCCGGCAAGGCATAGGCGTGTTTCACCCGTCAGTTCGCGAGCGTGACGGGCCATGCGAATCATCGCCATCTCGGTGACTTCTTGAATCGATCTCGCTAGGTCCATCTCCCGTCGCGTGATCCTGCTCTCGGGGTCTCGGCGAGGGCCACCGAATAGCTCGTCAAACTTTTCCGATGTCGTACTGACATCGCTCAAGAATGAAAAGTAATCCATGTTCAATTCAATCGAACCGTCGTCTTTCAAATCGACGATGTTATCCAAAATCAATTGCGTATAGATTGGGCGACCATACGGCGCCAGTCCCATCATCTTGTACTCACCGGAATTGACTTTGAATCCCGTGAAGTGAGTGAAAGCTGAATACAGAAGCCCTAAAGAGTTGGGGAACGTCATTTCCCGCAACATCTTGATCGAGTTGCCTTGGCCGTGTGCGATCGATGCCGTTGCCCATTCGCCAACACCGTCGATCGTTATTACTGCGGCGGACTCGAATGGTGAAGGATAAAAACAGCTTGCTGCGTGTGAGCGGTGGTGATTGCCTTGTAGTACGGGCCCGTCGAAATTCAATGCTTCACGAACAAGTTTTGGAAAGTGCAGCTTGGTTCTTGCCCAGTCGGGCACGATCGTCTCCCACATTTTGCGAGCCGAATCAACGTCGATCGCCATCAAGCTGTGCATGATCCGCTCGAACGTCAGCGCCGAATCATCATAGAAGGAAACTGCGGACAACTGATCCTGGTTGATTCCCGCCTGTTCAAGGCAAAAGTTAACTGCATTGATCGGGAATCGGCGATCGTTCTTGACTCGGCTAAACCGTTCCTCTTCGGCCGCCGCAACGATCTCGCCATTCTTCAGCAGCGTTGCTGCTGAATTGTGATAGAAGCATGATAGGCCAAGAATGTACTCGCCATCACTCGGCTTCTCCTCACTCGGCTTCTCCTCACTCGGCTTCTCTTCGTTCGGTGCGACGGGCCGCGATGTGGAAACAGTAGGCACGCCTTCTCTGTCATCGGCACCCTTGACGATCCCTCGCTTAGTCAAGAACGAGTTCATGTTCTCGGCGACCAAGCGATTCGCATACGGCGTGAAGTGGCCACCTTGCTCGAAACTTAGTTTTAGACGCTCCTGATAAGGCAACTGCCCCAACTCGGTGGAGACATCACCTACATGAATGTTGTTGTCGGGCGAATCGAGTTTCTCGAAAAGCGGTTGGT
The DNA here is from genome assembly GCA_049680385.1 of Rubripirellula sp. GTDB lineage: Bacteria > Planctomycetota > Planctomycetia > Pirellulales > Pirellulaceae > Rubripirellula. The sequence goes on from JBAUHR010000140.1 coordinate 4,566, forward strand.
AGACCGGCTCCATGCCGACTAGGTAAAAGTCCCGAGTTGGAATCGGGAAAATGACAACCGGCAATGGCTGAACCTCGGCAATGAACTGCCGCAGGATTGCTTCCATTAGCTTCCAGCCGTCCGTTTGATCAGACAGAATATCGGGATACGGGTGGTGACCTCGAATCCTCTTGAACTCTGTGATCAAGCGTGATCCTGCATCCGAAAACAGCGACGAATTGCGAAGCTCTTTAAGACCGGGCACCAAAGAGTAAAGGTCGTGCACTTTGTTGATCAGATCGTCATCGCGCTTTGTCGCTGACGGCTTGTTGTTAGTGTTGTCTTCGGGACGATCCGTTGGCACGGGAACTTGGCAAAGGTTCAGCTCGCCGTTGGTTCGTTCGAAATACGGCTTCGGAACCCGAACGCGGCGGCCCGTTACGCGGTCGACCGATGGACGGTGCGAAGTTTGGATGCGGTGGAAGCTGTCGATCTGAACACAGATTACGATCGCATCAGCTTCGATCTGTTTGGCAAACTTGCGAAACGCCAATAGATGCTGGTCCGTGCCGCTGCCCGAGATTCCATAGTTATAAACTTCGCACCCGTGCAGTCTGGCAAGCTGGTCGGAATATCGATCGCAGTTGGAAACATTGTCCCCCGCGGTATACGAGTCGCCGAACATCAAGATCCGAGGACGATCCGACTTCGGTTTGACGAACTCGAAATCCGATCGAAAACCACTCGAATTGGTCTTAACAAAGTACCCGCCCGCTTCGTTCGTCAATCGTGCATTTTGATTGGGGACAAATCGATGACCGATGTCTGAGTCGTGCTGGATCAGCATCCGGTGCGTAGACTGGTTTAACAAAAACATGATTATTTGTGAAAGCTAATAGAAGAGATAAGTGTTGGGGTTGGATTGACCGCATCAAATCGAGGCAGCGTCGGTCCAAAGTCTCGCGTACTCGCGGTACATGCGATCAATGGGATACTCGTTGCAAACGTGTTCGCGATTGATTGATCCAAGCCGATGTCGCAACGTTGCATCGTTGGCCATCGTTTCAAGCCCCGATGCGTAACCAGTAAGATCATCGTGCGAATACACAAACGGTTGATTTTCGGGGCTTAGCATTCGCTTGTTGTCGGCGATGTCCGTCGACACAACTGGAAGTCCCGATGCCATTGCTTCGAGCAGCGAATTGGATGCCGCTTCTGATTTCGAGGTCGTGACGTTAACGTCGATTGCTCGGAAAGCGTTCTCGGGATCATCTACATAGCCATGGAAGTAGACGGAATCAGTGACACCGAGTTGTTCCGCTAATGCCTTCAACCGATCACGTTCGGGGCCATCCCCAAAAAACGCGAGTTTGGCCTTGGGAACCATCGAGGGCTTGGCCGCCGCGAATGCTCTCAGCAACATCGTCCCGTTCTTGCTTGGCCTTAGCGTGCCGATGTAACCAAAGGTGACGCAGTCACCATCGTTTTCTGTTACAAGATTTTTCAGGGACTCGTTGTCGCCAGGCGTAAAGCGTTCTGTATTGACGCCAGTCTTAATGAATTCAATCTTGTCTTTCGGTACGCCGTACTTGTTGATGGCCAATTCGTAAAGCGTGAACGAAGTAACAACAACCTTATGACAACTTGGCAATAGCACTCGCCTAGCAACACGGCGACGCCACCCTTTTCCATCAACGTCCGCCGACAGACCACATTCGTTGTGGATCACCGGACGGAACCTTGCAATTTTTGCCGCGAGCACCGCATCGGTTGCACCCCAGTTGTAGGTCAGGATCACGTCTGGTTCGATGCTGCGTATTTGTTTCCACAAGTCGATCGGGAACTGAATCGGTCCGCGTTTTGGCGGTCCTGCGATGACTTGAACGCCACAAGTGGGATCAAGCACGTCCGCGGCGTCGGCCCCGCCACTGATCGAAAGGATCGCATGTCCGTGGCCTGCCCCCATCGCATTGATGGTTCGGGTAACACGCAACTCCGCGCCGCCGCGATTGTAGGACGGGAAGACATGCAGATATCGCACGGAGACAACTTCGTTAGGACTACGAGTCTTCCCGGGGGCGTGAGACAAAGAAGGCGTCATGATCCGACGGGTGTCTTGTTGGCGTGGACCGCGTCTTCGAAGACAGTTGCCATTTCTTCGGTCAAACGTCGACCGTCAAATTTCATCTGCGCTTCGTTCCAAAGCGATTGCGATGGAACGGCTGTCGCCATCTTCCTGATCGCACTGGTGATCTGCTGAACATCTCCCGCTTCTGCGATTGTGCCCAGTCGGTACTGCTCGACAATGTTGGACACAGCGCCTGGCACGCAAATGGCCAAGATCGGTTTGCGAAAAAGAATCATCTCAAACAGTTTTCCGGGAACCTGAAGTGCAGTTCCAGGTTGAAGTAAGACGAAGCCGTCCACTTCAGCCATGCGTCGCAGCATTTGATCGTGAGGCAAGGCTGGCTTCACTTCGATCAGATCGCTTACGCCTTTTTTCATGGCGTAGTTTTGAAGATCAAAATTTTCATCACAAAAGCCGACCTGTTCAAGGATCACGTCTAGGCCGCTTTGACGCAGTGTCGCGATCGCATCAACAATGGTTCGCGGGTCACGATTGCGATAAACACTGCCGGGATGAAGC
>JBAUHR010000141.1:0-7808 GCA_049680385.1 Rubripirellula sp.
TCTTTTCCTGTTCCCAGTCAGCCCAAGTCAGATCCGAATAATCCGGAGGCCGATCCAAGTAAGCTCCACCAAAATCCAAGCAAAACGGAGGACTCACAATCGTCATTTCGATCGTTAGCAGCTCGTCGTCATGGTGGATTAGCTGCGGAACCATGTGACCTGCGACTTCCTCAATCTCCAAGTCATGCAATCGTTGATAGACGGCGATTTCTCTGTTGTACGCGACCTGACGCTCGTGAAATTTGACGGCAACTTGACCAATGATGTCATCGTTTTGGGATAGAATATTGCAAGCGTAGACGCTACCTTGCGTACCGATTCCAAGCCGCGAGTCGATGACGAGGCCGCGACGCGCGAAATACGTTTCGATTCGAGATTCAAAACTGTCGGTGGACAAGTAACTGGATAGTCAAATGATTTCTGATGGTCGCGTCCCACAAGGGACGCACGGACTGAATGGTACGTTTTCCGCAAATGTAAAGATGCATCTCTACGTTGGCGGTGAGCGTATTGAACTAGGCCAGCTGGGGCCGGGCTTCGCCATCCTTCGCGATGCTCATTTACTGCCAGCGACGGAAGCAGAAATCGAAACGATCGTCGACCAGAAGGTAACTCGCTGGCCGATCCGAATCATTAGTAAAATCACGGGTGATTCAAAGCGGTTTACGTTTGAAAGTGTTTAGTTTCTAAATCACGCCTCCTCCATCTGCCTGGAATTCGCAAGTCCTTAGAATTCCATCCATGATTCCGAGGAACTCTTGGTCGTAGCGATCCCGCCAAACGTAAACGTTGGGAAAAGTTTTCGCCGTCTCTAGAGCGAGTTCATTGATCTTTGGCGACCAAAGTTGCACGCTGCCACTTTGAAGTTCCTGAAACGTAGGCCGTTCACCCTTATCTAACTTTCCGATGAGTTCCTGCGAGACCACTACCGTTCGAGTGTCGGTATCGATCACTCGCCCAAGCTTCGCGACCAGCGGATAGTCAAATGATCTTTCAGCTTTGATTAGTTGCTCGCCTCCTGCGTCGCCAAGTTGTTTCAGTTCAAGCTTCATTGCCTTCGTGGCAAGCTTGTCGGGCGAAAGGTCCTCGAAGTCTCCTGACTCGAACATTTTTTGAAGCACGTTGGCTGAAACCTTGAAGTCAGGATGCTCATTGATGTAGTCGTCCTTGATGAGATGAAATGAGATGACGATTCCAGAGGCTCGCTCACCATGTCGGTTTACTCGACCTCCAATTTGAATCACACTCGTAACCGAAGAGGCCTGTCGGAATGCAGTCTTAAACGACAGATCAACACCGGCTTCAACGCAGCTTGTAGCGACGAGAATCCATTCTTCGTCCCTTTTCGATTCCAAACGTTGTGTGATCTTCTCGACTATTGATTGGCGGTCAGTTGGGCACAAGGCTGTCGAAAGATGGAGGACGTTTTCTCCTGCGGCTCTAAGGTCGCGCGCGATGATTGCCGCCGACTGAACGGTATTGAGTATTACGAGCGATGGCTTGTCGCTTTCTAAGACCTTTTCAACAAGTTGCTGTCGAGCCAGTGCTTCCGGTTCCATTGTGTAAGTAACTCGCATTTGCTCAACTTCATTCGCTTTCTCGACTACAGCTTGCGCGATGGGCGAAATTTCTTTCATTGGCTCATCCAACACGATTTTTTTTAGTTTCCAAAACTCAATGAGCGAGCCAGAAGCGAAGACAAACCGACACTGCCAATCGCGACTCAACTCGCGTATCCATCTCAGATTCTGAGGCCATAGTCGAACAGGAATTGCCGCATGAGCCTCATCAAGAAAGACTGCTGATCCAGGCAGGGCGTGTAGCTTGCGGAGGGCGGCCGGGTTGTTTTCAGCGAGCGTCCCAAAGAATTGCACGGCTGTCGTAACAACAATCGGTGCATTCCACTGAGTTGCGAATGCGCGTGACTCAAGACTAGCGTACTCGACTTGATGATGGTGCGCTGCGACAACGTCCTCTGCTCGCTCCCCAGGGAGCACGACTGCTTCGCGAATTCGGTTGACAGTTTGATCTATTATGTTGGTGTAGGGAGCGACGACGATGATTCGATCGAGTGTCGGCGATGTTCTTAACGCAGTGTTGATCAAACAGGCAAGCACTGCGGTCGTTTTCCCAATTCCGACAGGGCCGGTACACGACGCCAACGAACCGTCCACAACTGTATTGCGACACTGCCAATAGAATTCTTGGCGTAAAGCAATTCGATCAGAACTAGTACCTTCCTTCGCGTTGTTGGCAAGCCCTTCGACATAGTTATCCAGTGCTGTCAAACGTTCACGCCATCGCGGTTTGGACGGATCCGTTAGCGACACGCCGCGATCATAATCCGCCGAGTCACTGTGATCGGCATCGACCAGGCATGAAAGTGCAAGTCGCATTCGCAGGCCGTGCTGGATGCGATCTGATCGAAGTACGTCGTCTTCGCAAACGGTCACGTGCCTGTCGACAAGTTGTGCTAGCTGCCCGTCAACATGTTCGATGAGTTGTTGATGCGCAAACCTGCTTGCATCGCGGTGTCTCGTACCACGCAGTGGCTTTTCACGGACTTCTGGATCCTCTTGCGCGTTGCAAGGCAAACCCGGGGCGTGATGTGCACGAATCAGCCATGCCACCATCGCCGAGAAGTTCCACGTATGAGCGACTCCGGCGTCAATATGATCAATTGGTAAGCGTTTCTTACGTCCCAAGCTTAGCGCTTGCTGATTGCCGTCGTCTAACTTCCCAAGATCATGCCAGTGTGAAGCGCAACGGATGACGTCATGTAACAGCGCATTGTCTTCTCGGCTGAACTTGAGCATTCGTCTAGCACGCTCGCACGCCCCCTCTCGAGCAGCCGCTATATGCTCGCGATAGGGTTGCGGCGATTCGCTGGGACGATCACGCGGTGATGAATGTGCAAGTAAGTTCATGGCTATGCGCAGAGATCAACGAAGCCTTCAAGACGTTGTAAGAGTTGATCATCCAATTGCGTTGGAAACACGTAGTCCTTCAGCATCGTTGATGCTGCTTCTGAATCTTCCTTGGTTGGACTCATGGCATCGATAATCAATGGATCAGGACATGATCCAAGCGGGTTCTTGTGCTCAGCGTACCAAGCGTGCAACACAGACACGAACGGTCGAATCGCCGATGCGGTCTGTGAGTAAGCGTGAGGAATCAGAAATTTAAGAAGTTCAATGTCCTTCTCAGTACAGCCATTCTTTCTAGCCATCATTGGGTTTACAAAAAATGGCATGGTATAGATTGCGTGTTGGACAACGCGGAAACCCAACGGAGCCATCCCTCGGTCTTTGTCAGCTTCGACGCCCGCCTTGTTCGTGGTCGTCATCCGTTCGATTTCGACGGGCGCAATCGAGACGCCCACGCCGACTTGGACCGTTCCAGTGCTGATGAAGTGTTCTTTTCCGTCACGATCCCCCTTTTCCATTGACTCCAGAAAAGTGTTCCCGAAGACGCGGGCATCCCAGTATTTTTTATTGAATGATTCCGCATCCATCTTGATGATTTCATCTCGTTTCCGGCCACGACTTTCAAGGATTTCGTATTCGTACCCGTCTTCGCCAAGACCAAGAGTCTCTGATGCAAGCTTCCACGCATCGCCTTCTTTGTCGGCAACGATGTCACGTAGCTTTCGTTTAAAAGAGACGGGCGAAATCACGCCGCGACCGTCTGTACTGATTGTCCTTGGTTCGCTTTCTTGATCTGGATCACCGTTTGGATTTGAACAACGTGCTTCAATAATGATCAATCCTGTACCGCGATTAAACGCCATCTTTTGCTCCCTTGCTGTTGTGAGTCTCGTTACGAATTCCGGTGATGTAGCCAAGAATTAGCTCAGCGCGAAACTCTTGGTTCGTCTTGGTGGATAGCTTGTTTTTCAACTCCGCAGCCAATGGGCGGGCTTTCATCACCGCCGAAATCCCGTTTGCGATTGACCACTGCCGCTTTTTCTCGGCTTTCTGCCTTGCACTGAGCTTTTCACCACTTATGGCGAACTTCTCATCAACGGGAAAATTGCGTGTTTTCGCCCATCGATCGTACACGGGCCATCTTCGGCAAAGAACACTCAACGCCTTCACCGGGTTTTGTTCTGCCATCGGGACCAATGCGTTCCCCATTAGCTGAGAAGGCAAAGACCCATTCCGAACATCGTGGCAGTAGCCGCAATGCAACTCGTCTGCTGCGGCGAGCAATTGCCCAAGCTTGAATGCAGCATCGTTCATGTAGATGTCTCCCTTTCGACCGAGATTTAAAAGAAGTATGTGAAACGCGCTGACGGTCGATAACGCACCCCAAGCATCGTATTGCTTGTAGTCGTCGAATGAACGTCGATTTGCCTCTGCAATTCCAATAACAAGTTGTCGACGTCGCGGATACAATATTTCCAGCCAACGTCGCGCGGCGACTTCGCGACGTCTTGTTGAACCAAGAAAGAGCTGGAGAACATCGAAGAAGCGTCCGCCAGGTACTTCGTCCTTCCTTTTTCCGTCATCCTTAAATCGTTCCTTGGATAAGACGATGAAATTGGCCGGCGCTATAATTGACGGCCCAGTGCGAAGGGCTGGATTTCCTTTTCCAACTGGTACCGACAAGCGAACCGGCGGCACTTGCTGAAATGACTCGACCCAGCGATCACAACAGGTGAGAAAATTTGCCACTGGTTCCGAGCCGGAATACACAATCTTTCGGTTCGCGGTGTCCACTTTTCGGATGACCATCAACCTCAAGCGTGGTTCGGCCTTATGATTCAGTTGGTGTGCCCTGGCAGCTTCTATCACACGTCGCGACTTTTCATCGAACTTAGCTTCGCTCACCACTGCATCTTCGTTCAGCGCGCTTGCGATCGGTATATCAAGATTCGATTCAACGTATGCGACAAGCAAGTCGCGACTTGAAGGCGTTTCTGACGGGATTTTCGCCCACGTCTTGCCTTCTCTCCCTTCACTACAGATGGCGTCAAGTCCCGCTTGCATTCGTGAGATCGTATCTTGTCCGACACCAATGGTTTCAACGCCCTTCTTGTGATAACGATGACGGCATTCGACGTCTTGCTTTCGAGCAAACAAAGGGGTTCTACCCAGCAGCGGTAAATTTGGCTGCGGGAATGCGCTTGTGTTTTTTGAATCCGGTTTTCCCGATAAGATGCAAGTATGCTCTCGCTGCTTTTCCGAATTTTGATGAGCATCGGCCAAGCATTCGCTTACCGGAATTTTCAACTCGGGGTCCGTGATTGCAAATTCGAATTCGTCCTCTTGCGCCTCAAAACAAATCTGGACGCCACCTTCAAACAGCATCGAGAAAACAAGTTTGACGAGATCTTCCGTTGGGTTTCTGAGCGACTCGCCCAACACCGCTACTAACTCGCGTGTGAGCGAGGGAAAATCGTGGGTAATCTTTAGAAATCGCTCATGGGTTTTTGGGACAATAATGTAATTGGAATCGATTTTTTGCAATCGTTCCAATCGCTGCTCGATCTTACAACGATATGATTCCCAACCATTGATTTTGACTACTTGAATCTTGTGCTGCTCGATAGCTTGCTGGATACGACAGATAGTCTCAGTGAGTTTCGCGCCGCATTTGAAGAGATCTTTCTTCAGAGCAGCCACTTGGCTTTTGGAAAGGCCGTGATCAAGAAGACTAGATTGAAGACGCACAAACGGAAAACTATTTTTATTTCCGTTTGCAATTGTCCAGCTTCGCTTTACGACTTCTGCTGGAAGAAGCCTTGTGGACTCGACATTCTCGCGGCCGATTTCAAAGCACAGCTTTTCGCCTTTCGCAGCTCCCGTGATTCTTTTGTCCAAGGAAACTAATTTGACGCCAGCAGCTTCGATCGCGTTTGCGATATCTTGAAATTCGTTAAGCAAAAGTAAGGACTCCTTTTTCGACAGCCAATTCCTGCTCGAATTTTGGATCATAGCTACCATGAATGGGCGCTGACCAAACAGATTTCAGCATTGCGCCGATTCGCAATCCATCCAAGTCTTGATCAACCTCGAAGCTGTCACGGAACGGTCCCCAATAGTTCGCCGTGAACTCTGACAGTCCCAGACACGGTGTACGAAAACACCGACCTTGTCGAAGACGACGATTGAAAAGATGCTCCAGATAGTGGCGACTGTTTTCTCCCTTCCGATCAGGAGCAGTCTCGTTCGCGACAACGTCACCATAAAGCCGGTAGCAAACGTTCGTCAAAATTTGATTGAAGTACTGAAAAGAATTACCGTTGGCGATTTGGTCTGCTTTCCGCAACGGACCACCGTAGTTGTTCGCATAGGACTGGAAGTTGATTCTTCCCCCTGGACGGTTCTTTGCCTTGCAAATCTCAACTTTGATTGGCTTGATCCACGCTCCTCGATTCAACCAAGCGATCGTCTCGAAAATTCCTTTGCACGCCGAGAAGGTAGGCATCGGATATGAGACAGGCGTTCCACCCGTGTCAGGTCGGGAAAACATCGCAAGTGGACCGGCAATCTCAAGTTGAACGCTGTATCGGTTCATGATTGGAACCTACGGGAACGAGTTAAGTTTCTGTTGCGAAATAAGCGACTGGTTTCGCCTTCCAACCTGTGTGCGTAGTGAGTCATGGTGCTGCCCCTTTTTTTTCCTGGGGGTGGCCATCTAGTTGCACAAAGGTAGCGAATCGATTGACACGTTTGGTCAATTAGAAAATGAAAATCATGAAATTTCGTTTCTGCGAAATGTGATTCTCTATGTGATCGACATTTCTCTAAACGCTGGTTGCACGTGGAGGCATCGACTTGTTTGAGGCGTTGTGCAAAGAAGTTGCGACGAACGCATTTCGTGGCATGACTTGGATCGCTGCCGGCCGCCTTATTGAATGATGCCCCGACAGCCGTTGGCGGGTTCAACGAGCGGCGTTGGAAACACGGTTGCCACCGTAGCAAATGGCTGCATCCCACTAGGGCTTGCAAAGATAACAAAGAACGGTTCGAAGGCTGCAACACGATTGCTTCTGGCGGTTCACAATTGAGCGGTCGACGGATTTGGGGATACCGATAAAGGCCCGTGGCTAGCGCCAACGGCTGACTTGCGAGGGTTGCCGGGACAACGAAGCGTCGTTCGATGGCTGTAACCTGTTTGCTTTACGGGATTCACAGACGCGCGGCCAAGGGTTTTGGGATACCGATAAAGGCCCGTGGCTAGCGCCAACGGCTGAGTTGCGGGGGTTGCCGGGACAAGAAAGCGTCGTTCGATGGCTGCAACGTGATTGCTTCACGGGATTCACAGACGCGCGGCCAACGGTTTTGGGATACCGATAAAGGCCCGTGGCTAGCGGTAACGGGTGACCGGCCAGGGACTGCCGGGATAACGAAGATGAGTTCGATGCGCGCACGAAAAAACCCACTTTGGCTGGCGACAGTCCAAAGTGGGTCTTCGTGATATTTTGGTGATGAATCAGTTCCGAAGAACTGTGTCTGTTGAGTGAATCCACCGAAGTGGTTAAGTGCGAGAGTTGTGTCCACGGATTCGGATCTTACCAGTCACCTGGCAGAACCTAATTCTAAGAATCCTTAGAAAGGAGGTGATCCAGCCGCAGGTTCCCCTACGGCTACCTTGTTACGACTTAGTCCCAATTGTCGAGCTGACCTTAGGCACTTGCCTCCCCGAAGGGTTAGCTGAGTGACTTCGGGCCCTCCCAACTTTCGTGGCTTGACGGGCGGTGTGTACAAGGCTCAGGAACACATTCACCGTAGTATGCTGACCTACGATTACTAGCGATTCCGGCTTCATGCAGGCGAGTTGCAGCCTGCAATCCGAACTGA
>JBAUHR010000142.1:0-2678 GCA_049680385.1 Rubripirellula sp.
GCCAATACGTCGGGGATGTCGTTGGCTTCGATCTTTTCACGTTTGTCATCCAGTGAAAAACCGTCGGCGGCCATGTTGTAGAACCACACGTGATCGGTGCCGCCGCTGTTGGTCTTGGTGAACAACAGAATCGCGGTGCTGACACCGGCGTATGGCTTGAACACGCCCGAGGGCATGTCGATGACGGCGTCCAACTTGTGACCGTCGACCAGTTCGGAGCGGATCGCTTGGTGGGCATTGGATGAACCGAACAACACTCCGTCGGGAACGATCGCCGCGCACCGCCCGCCAGCTTTCAGTTGTGCCAAGAACAACGCGATGAATAGCAGTTCGGTCTTCTTGGTCTTGCACGTTTGCAGCAAGTCTTTGGCCGTTTCGTCGTAGTTCAAACTGCCTTTGAACGGTGGATTGGCCAGGATCAACGTGTAGCAATCGCGGACGTGCGAATCGTCTTCACTGAGCGAGTCTTCGCCGGTAAGGTTGGGCGATTCGACGCCGTGCAGCATCATGTTCATAGCCCCGATCCGCAGCATGGTGCTGTCGAAGTCATCGCCGTGGAACATCTTGGTTTGAAAGTGCTCGAGCTGCTTCTTGTTGTGGAACAACTTCTTGTGCTTCGGATGTTCCCGCAGATACTCGCCCGTTTCGACCAAGAACCCGCAGGTGCCACATGACGGGTCGGCAATGATGTCTTTGGGGTTTGGTTCCATCATCTCGACCATCATGCGGATGATGTGTCGCGGCGTGCGGAATTGGCCGTTCTGGCCGGCGCTGGCGATCTTGCCGAGCATGTACTCGTACAAGTCACCTTTGGTGTCCCGGTCGTCCATCGGGATTTCGTTGATCAGGTCAACGACCGCCGCCAGCAGACTGGGCTTGGAGACGATGAACACAGCGTCCTTCATCGCCTTGGCGAACGCCGAGTCCGTGTTTTGGTTCAGGCTCTTGATCAGCGGGAAGACTTCGTCTCGGAAGACCGTGAACATTCGCTCGGCTTCAAAGTCCTTGAACCGCGACCAGCGAAGGTGATCCTGCCCCTTGGCAAAGATGGGATCTTCGATCTTGCCACCCAGCAGGTTGGCCTTCTTTTCCTTGGCCGTGTGCAGGTCATCCATCCGCTTCGCGAACAGCAGATACGTGATCTGTTCGATCACCGTCAGAGGGTTGGCGATGCCACCGGACCAAAACGATTCCCAAACGCGATCCACCTGAGATCGAATGGCCCCTGTCAACATGCGCGTCGTCCCTGATTTCTAAGTGCCGAAGTATTCGTCGTGAAGTTCTTTGCCCGCTGGCCCAATTTCGAGCAGGATCGCCTCGACCTGTTTCATCGCCAGCGGAGACGGTTTGCGGTGCCCGTTTTCCCAACGATTCACGGAGGAAAACGTCACACCAAGCCGGGCGGCAAACTTCTCTTGGCTCAGTCCCAGTTGGTCACGGAGCGATTTAACGAGTCGCCCCAGGTCTTTGGTTGTGTCAGCCACAGTCATCAGCTCCGGTCCCCGTGCGTATTGAACGTGCTATAGACGCTGCCAAGATTGTCGGCGACGATTATGGGTGAGTCAATTGGGCGTTAACTGCCCGTTGCCCTTCGTTTAGTGGGCTTCAGATCAGGTTGCGACGCATTTTGTCAGAACCCGAAGGTGCGATATGTGTCTTTGGTTTCAACCGCTTAGGAGAACGCAGAGATGCCCAAACCCGATCCAACAACTAAATTCATCAATGACAACCATCGCAAGCCAGACTTCATTCGTACTCAAGTCGCCAGGAACGACGCCCCGCCGAGTCGTGTGAACGTACCGAGGCTAGCGATCACTGGCTGTCGGGAGCCACTTCCGTTTAGCTTTGAGGGGCTGGCCAATCGTGCGAGAACGTCAGCACTGACAAACCACGCCTTTTTTCTTGACACTTGCTTCGTCAAAAAGGAAGTGCCCGAATCGTGCTGGGATGCTCTTCTTTCAAAGACAGTCTGTATCACACCGTGGATTGACTTCGAACTCAGGGAGTGGCGTGAAGATCCGCGGATCAACGGCTATTTCCACCAGGCTTACCAAGATGGGAAATCAGGCAAGAATCCTCAACTGTTATTTCTGCCGGAGCAACACGATGATGAAGAAATAGCGAGCGTCATTTCGCACTATGTCTCATTGCTCTGCTTTCGAAAAGACATCTTTCAGACGATGCGTGAGCGCATCAAAAGCGAAACCGGGAAAGAGCCGTCCGACGATGATGTGCACGCCCAAGTCCAGAGCCTTGTTCGCGAGCGAGGCATGAAGATTGCGTCTAAGGGGCGTGCAGATCGTGAAAAGCCAAACTTTTCGGCAGACGAGGACCTCATCGTGCGGGCGTTTGTGTTTGCATTGACGACCGGACGCGATGTAACGGTCTTGACTCGCGATAAAGACCTAACCGAACAATTCTTCAAACTTCAGTACTTGGTCGATACGCACTACCGATCATTTCTTCTGGCGGATGCGTTTGCGAAACAACCGTTGAACTTTCGAAGGTACGACAACCCGGATTCGCAATTGACGATGCAGGGCTTCGAGTCAATCGAGCTTTACAAAATGCCGGCAGGCATGGCCGAACGCGTGCTGCCCGATGTCTACCAATTCGTGAACATCCATGTGGAGCGAATTTCGGAGTCCGGGGCTGATCTGTTTCATTCGATGCTCGGG
>JBAUHR010000143.1:0-2038 GCA_049680385.1 Rubripirellula sp.
ACCGTATTTTTGAGGAATGTAAGTACATAAGACGAGTCGACAACAGTACGAATATTTATGTCAGACCATTTTGACACTGCAGTGGTGTTCTTCAGGCCTGCCTGCACAACAACTTTCACAGGATCCGAATCGTTCAAACAAACGTTCAGAACGACCACGTTGGGATCGAATCGAAACCCAACCTCTTTTAACATCGCCAGCTCTTGACGTGAGTTGTAACCGGTCACCCCAAGGTTTAGAGATTCAACCTTAATGCCATCCGCTGACGCACGTGAGTTGATGTCAGCTTGCACGTGATATGCGAACGTTTCATTCGATAGAACTCCATTGCCTGCTGTCACCGAATCACCAATCATTACGATCCTCCGCGTACCGGGCGATTTCTCCAATGTGACATCTTCACCGCGAAAACCGTGCGAATTGGTATCCAAGGGAGCAGGCAGCGACGGTTTGTAGGCGTAGACGCGTTGGCTCTCAGGTAGCACCAACAGCTTCTCGTGTTTTTGCGTACTGGCAAGCGAATCACTTGCAAGGGCAAAGTAGCCACGAATTGCCAATTCCAATGCGCAAAACATAAAGAAAAATGTCACGCAGCTTAGCAGCAGTTTCTTCGTGAAGCTTGTTTTACGTCGTCGCCGTTTAGGCGGTTTGGGCTTCTCTTGATTCTCACTCATTTATGGTCTCGTTTTCGCACTTCGTTTTTTGATCGGTGACACGATTTCCAGACTGGGCAAACGAGTCACCAGGACTCGCCAGCGAACGGACCTGCCTGACATCAATCGATTCATGGGTGACCAAACTCTTTTGTGCCGCAAAACAGGCGTCCATCACGGAATACATTTGCTCTACCGGCAGCAGGCGTTTCGCAGCCTTTAGACTAGCAAAGAACTGCCGAATCATGTCGGCTTGTCCCTTGTCCTGAGAGCGAGTCTTGTGAACCTGAGGCTTGCCTCTTCCAAAGACTCGCGTCTCGCGAAAATCGTTCACTACGACACTGTTCCCCGATTGATGAACTTCGACATATTCCTTCGGCAATCCCGCCCCCCCGTTGGAGAAGTAATGCACGGTGCCAACGGAGCCGTCTGACATTTCCAAAGCGATAGAAACTGCATCGTCATGGTGCGATGCATCCGGTAAGGCCCTTGCATAGACGCGAACTGGCAAACAATCGCAGACCCAAGAAATGTAGTCAACAAAATGACATACTTCACCCAGGATGCGTCCACCACCAACTTCTCGATCTTGGATCCATTTGTCCGACGGGATCGTGCCAGCATTTACACGATAGACAATCGTCTTGGGGCCATCGTTTAATGCGTCTTTCAAACGAGCAGAGTGCGGTGAAAAGCGACGGTTGTATCCAACCATCAGTTGCGGAGCTTCATCGCGACCGGAGACAAGTAGCCGCGTGATTTCATCCAACTCGTCCGCATAAAGACAAACTGGTTTTTCAACGAAAACATGTTTGCCAGCACCAATGGAGGATGTGACATACTTGCCATGAGTATCGTGTCGCGTTGCAACGAAGACGACATTGGTCTTTTCGTCATCAAGAATATCGCTCAGCACTGACACACTTTGGGAGAATTTAAATTTGTCCACGACTCGTCGAGACGTGGTCCCTGAATTTGTCAACACACTTCGGCGCTCAACCGACGCGGGTAAGTTCGGCAAAAGATTTCCCTGGGCGTAGCTACCTGCACCTACAAATGAGACACCCAAATCACTTTCTTGCTTCAACTGAGGAACACGCAGTATCGGCCGTCGGTCAATCGGGCTGGAGGTGTCGTATTGAAGCAAGATACCCAAGAATGGCTCACTGCGATTCAGGATCATGTCATACGCTTTCGCGGCTTCCTCGAGCGCGAACCGATGTGTCGTCAAGAAGCCTAACTCCAGCCGACCTGAGTGAACCATCTCTTGAAACGATTCCATATTGCGTTTTTCGGTCCAACGCACATAGGCAGCAGGATAGTCGCGTCCCTTGTCCTCGTACTCAGGATCATATCGCCCGGGTCCATAAGAACACGACATTCGC
>JBAUHR010000144.1:0-2407 GCA_049680385.1 Rubripirellula sp.
CGTACACTTACAACACACCGGCATCGAACACTCTTTGGGCCACGGTTATCTTGTTAGCTGTCGGTTTGCTTGTTGCATTTTGGATACTTCATCGCTGGCTAGGCTACCGCCGACTAACGCAGCCCACGGGACAGAAAACACTATCCACGTCGATCGCAGAATCCATCGAGCAACCGTACCGTCCGCCGATGATGCACAACCTGCAGCGCCCGTCAGTGAGGCGGGCGTTACTGTGGCAACAGTATCGCCAGATCGGTTGGGTGGTATTCACGCTAACGGCGTTGGGTGTAACAGCAGCACTAACGACAAACTTGGTTCGCAATCATGACTTGAACAGTTTCCTCCAGGCGATTGTCGAAATCTACTCGGCCTTCGGGGTCGTCATTGCGGGGTTAGGGTTGGGGGCAATCGTGTTCTACGGAGACAACGTCAATCGGCGTCTCGCGTTTTTTGCCGATCGTGGCATTTCGCCAGGCAAAATTTGGTGGACTCGAATGCTGTTGCCTTTGGCTGCTTGCCTGTTGGTGGCCTTCGTTGTTGCAATGACCACCAATGACAGGACAAGAAATCCCGATCAATATCTATGGCTACTCATTCCAGGTCTGTTTGCCTGCGGCCAAGTCGTATCGATGTGGATGTCACGTCCAATCCTCAGCATCTTTGCAGCACCAGTGTACGTCATGCTATTGGCAATTCCGCTGAAACTCTTTTACGAGTACTACTACGGTTACGGATGGACGGCCGTGATCGTCATTCCCATCTTGCTCTTTGCGACATGGTGGTCATGCAGTCGATGGCTGGCGGCACAGCGAAGCAAGGGCTTTCACGCCCGTTTAGTTGGTTTCACTGCTGCTGCCGTCTTGTTGCCGATGGTCGCGGTGCTCAGCCATCGAATCGCAACCACACCGGCCATCAACCATGCGTGGCGATCGAAAGCACTGGCAGCGACGATGAATGTTGGGCACCTGAGTGGAAGTCCCATGTATCTCTTGTCCGGAGACGATCGATCCACGCGTGGCTGGGGCGGCGTAAATAAGTTCTGGAATTTGGAGGAAAACTATGAATCACTGGAGGAGTTGCAAGAGATCATCCAAACAGATATTGAATCAATCGCGACAGCCCAACACAGAATTACCAACGACGATATCCTCATGATATTTGACCCGTTGAACAGTGGCTGGGAAATGTCTGCCGAAGAGCACACGGCTTTGCGACACAATACGATGAAGCTGGTCCTAACACGGATCAACTACGCTAGAGAGTACGCGCTGTCATCTGGGCTTACGTTGCAACACCTGCAAGGAATCGCGGAAGTTCCTGAACAGATGGCAGTGGGTTTGCTTAGTGGGTCGCCCAAGATGTTCGGCGACGAAGAAGCGGTTCGCGAGCTGGTCGAAATGGTTCCATCGGACAAACTCCGCCGCGAGTCTCGCATCAAGACATTGCTGGCCGAATGGCGTCGGTATCAACCCGACTTTCCTCGTTTTATCCAATCGGCTACGGGAGTTGAGCTTCCGCCAACCTTCGGAGGAGTCCAGCTTTCACAACCAGGACTGCTGGGCATTGAAAAACGACGATCGGATCGATTCCTCGATGAAGCAGTGCGTCTTAAATGGAGCCAACTGGAGTCGGACTTGCCAGGTTGGAATGAAGAAGGCTATGCGCGTCTTGGGCAACTTTTGCACAACACTGCAGGCCCACGGAATTCGCGTTACGGCAGTCGGATAGCGGGCTTGAACTACTGGAATCGGCAACACGAAGAGGACGTCGCCAGACTTCGCAAACGTTACGCCGTTCCATAGCCGCGATTGAGTATTCGCTTTGCAGCGTCGGATCGGTAACAATGGCGGCACCTCCCATTCAGGAATCGCCCTATGTTACGTCATGCATTCTCCATCTCGTTCGCGATCTTTGCCACCTCACTGCTTGCGGCTGATCAACCACTCTTCTCTGGCCCGCAAGTCGGCGAGGCGTTACCGCCTTTCACTGCCGAAGTGGTCGCGGGTGACAGCAAGGGTGAATCCATTGATTTTATCAAAGCAGCCGACGGTGGTCCGGTGCTGTTGGTGTTCTTCCACCAACGCACGCGGCCTGCGTTTGGGTTGACGAATTCGATTGCAAAATTTGCCGGCTCACGAGAGAAATCGCCGATCAAAACCGCCGTTGTTTTCTTGACGGATGATCCGACGGAAATGCGAAAGTGGGGCGGAAACGTTGCCAAACACTTCTCATCCAACACGATTTACGCGTTCTCACCTGATGGCATGGAAGGTCCCGGCAACTACGGTCTCAATCGCAACGTGATCCTGACGATCCTGGTTGGCGACAAAGGTAAGGTCACCGCCAACTTCCCCATCGTTCAGCCGCAACTGCAAGTCGACGGACCGAAAATCATGAAAGCGATCGT
>JBAUHR010000145.1:0-2556 GCA_049680385.1 Rubripirellula sp.
GACAACGCCTCGCCCCCCCCCCCTTACGATTCGGCAATCAATTTACGACGACCTGGGCAGTCCTTAACAAAGGAGTTGGCGATGTTGAAATTCTTTGCGGCAACGATTCTTATGCTTGCTGCCACTCCGGTGCTTGCTGACGATGCAAGTGACCAGCGTGAGTCCAAGGTCTACCAAATGCTGGCAGACATGGAAGCTAACCGGCAGAAGCTTAAAGAACGCTACGCGTGTGTTCTGCGTGGTGAGTGTATCACTGAGCCAAACGCAAATCGAAAAGCCACGATAACGCCGGTGATCATGGTCCGCTGTGAATCGACGAAGAAGAATTACAGTTTCGCCGCGAAAAGCCACACAATTGCCGAAATTGGATTCAATAACAAAGGACTGCCAATCGATGAGAGTCGGCAGGTTTGGAAAATGGAGCTACGCAACAAGAAGCACGTGCGTTATTTCTCAGTCAATCGCCGGTTCGAGACACTCACAACATTGGAATACATCAAAGTTCGCCGGAAAGTTAACGGAACTCTCCACATCTTCGACCCTATCGATGACGTGCTTGACCCTTTTCAAATTACAAGTTCGACACCGACAAATCGTCAAGTTGAACAGTTTCTCAATCACTACAAACTGATCGAGACAAAAGATGGATTGGCAGGGCGTTTTTCAAGCAAGTGGAAATATAGTCATGCTGGCTATGGCATGGAGATCGAGTTAACGCACAGTTCAGCTCATGGAAACATGCCTATTGAGTACAACTTGGAAACACTCTCCGGTCCAATGACGAAGCATTTCGTTAACGCAAAGTTCGAATGGCGGGAACTTGATGATCTTTGGTTGCCTACGAAGGTCTCATTTGCGTTTCCCCTATTCTTCGGCTCACAAGAAGTTGTTCAACAAAACAATTTCCAAGTCGACTACAAGTTGGGAAAAGAAGTGCCCGAAAACTGTTTTGAGTTCGAGTCCGACGAGCCTCGAGAAGAGGTTCTTGCCCTTTTCAACATTGACTTTGATCGATACATCGACGGCCAGGTCGTGCGAGCAACCACGCCCTGGAAAGTCCCCGAGAACCTATATGGAGAAAAGAAATGAGATCTTCAGTTCTTCTTTTTGTGGCTTTCATTTCTGCATGCTGTTACGGTGACGAGTCCAAAACTGTTAGAGACTCCCTGGCGACCATTAAATGGACGGACGCGCAGTCTCATTCCATAAATCTTCCTCGAATGTTCATCAACGACATGCTGCATGCGAAGATCGAATTGGTGAACGATTCTGGCGGCGATGTGTCGGTGACGGACCTTGAGTCTTCTTGCGGATGTATCGCAATATTGCGACCGAAGAAACCGATCGAAAAAGCTGGCGAACTCCGCTTAGACATTCGTCCACAAGAACAGGGTGAGACTGATGTGAATGCAGCATTTACGTTTGGTGGAAGAGTCTTTACGGTTACGTTTCGTGGTACAGTTCTTCCCCGAATCGCTCCGATCAATCAGACAATTGAAGTCAAGGACGGTGAATGCACATTCGAGGCGAAAATCCTAGATCCATCAGTCAACGTGAAGAACCTCACTTGGGTATGCGTACCACCAAGTTTTAAAGTTACGTCCACGGGAGAGACGAACGGTATCATCCGTGGAGATCTCACTGCGCCCAGCGTTACCCCTGAATTTCTTAGCATCATCCCATATTCCGGTCGTCAGCCACTTCACCCAATTAGCTTCGCGCTGACATATCCAGGAGTAACCCGCGTGATACCACCGCGACTGTATGTGTCGACAAAGCAAGAGTCTGTCCGACTCCTAGTAGTCGGAGATGTGAGCCAACTTGGGGACAAGTTATTTGCTGATGACGTCGAGATTGAGGCTGACATTACCAAGTCGTCGCCAGCAATCATCGATTTTGAGAATCCCTATTCTGAAACGGGGCGCAGAACGGTTCGGTTCCGTTGTGGCGAGTTTCGGTTCTTCTTGGAGGTGAATGTACGATGAGAACATTGTTGTTGTTTCTACTGATGTCTGGAAGCTATGTGGTTGCTCAGAATAATGTCGTTCCCGGTTGCCATGTTCCCGTTATGGAAAACGGAGAAGCGGTGCAGTACACGCCATGCAGCGAAAATGGAGTTTATCGAGGTTACCGCGGGTGTAATTTAAATTGTCTTGTGAATCGCGGCGGAGCAGTTTGTCGTAACGCATCCGCAAATGGCGAATGGGTCCATGCAGGGGCTGATCGAACGAGACAAGCAATAAGGTATCGATCAGCATTAGCGGGAGAGGATGGCCTACAGCTTCAGTTCGTCGGATATGAATGTTACGACTCGGGCCCTTGCAGCTGCGCTGGAAATCCGCAAATTTGTTTTCAAGGCGATGAGACAAGCGGCACGGTCCGCGTTCCCGAGAATGTCTTGAACAATTGTACGGGTTGATTATTGATTTCATCGATCGCGAAACAAAAAACGGACTCGGATCGAATGATCCGAGTCCGTTTCGTTGTTTAAACCGCTTGCGTCACGTCCATTTCTTTGGCCAGACGCTTACGCGCTACGTGCAAACGTCGCTTGAT
>JBAUHR010000146.1:0-1774 GCA_049680385.1 Rubripirellula sp.
TCCGGTGCGTCCTCAATAGAGAGAATGTATGCCCCCCTTCTTCCAATTGCATTGTCACCTCTTTGCAAGCCTGCATTTGATGGCTACATGAAATTGTGGGCTGGGGAACCGAAACCGCTCCCGGCTGATTACTATTACTAATAGAATGTAGAATGTTCGATTGAGAGCTCACACTGAAGAGCAGTTCTCGCAGGATAACAAACGGATCGACCGAAGTGCCGATGGTCCACGTATTTGAATTGGATGACTGCTTGTCGGCACTCGGTCATCCGGGTCGTTCGCCGACTAATCGACACACATGCTTGCTCCACAACTAGAAGCACTCTTCGACACACTTGATCGCCGTGAGCGACCCGAAGACGTTGCGCGACTTGTTGGCCAAGCTGCACCACTGTCCCCCCAAGAACGGAAAATCATCTCGAAGGCGTCGTCGCGCTCCAATACTTGGTCGTCGATGACGGCGGACTTTGCCCGTCCTTCCGACATGGCACGACAGATTTCCGTGGCCCGCTCATTGTTTGAGAGTCCCGCAGATGTGGACTCGTCCGACATGGATGCAATGGCGGATTACCTTCGGCAAGTTGACCGTGAAATCGGCAAAGAGTTCGGAGGTAACGACTTCAAGAAGGACAGATTGTCCCGGTCGCAACGTTCCGCCAAAGGAATGGACATCTCAAAACGTCAATACAACAAACGGTTTCGGCTTGCCGCACGCATGGAACGCAAACGTTTGCGTGTGATTCGCGAACAGCTTAAACGCAGTTTGACGCTCGCAAGCAAGAGCCGACTCGCAAGCCTACTGAACTCAGACCATTTCCGGGATACAAACACGGCCTGTTTCATCGCGTATTACGTCGCGCGATGCAACTTGCGAAGCGTTTTCACGAATCAATCGCAGGCACGTCCATTTGACGAGATCTGCGACATGCTCTTGAAGCGTTGCCACAGTTCAGAATCCACGGATTGGATGGCGATTGCCCATGTGTTGCCAGACGCCGATGTGCTCAAGAACGTATCGGCCGAGGATCGCGGTAGACTGCTGGGGGAATATTTCGCCGTCATGCAGTCGGCCGCAGAACTCCTTCGTGAGGTCTGGGACCAAAGCAACATCAATCGCGAGACAATGGTCGTTCGTCGTGGAAACGACTCGACAACATGGAACGTCACAGCAGGTGCATGGAACAAACTTCGGTCAGGATGGTTTTCCCTGCTTTTCAGTCTCGGGCTTGATGATTGGATTGAATCAATGTGTCCGGGAAAGGTTTTGCGACTGATGGCTGCGGACGTTGCTGCTTGGCATCGCGCATCGGGACGTGATCTGCACGCCGACACCGGGCCGTGGTGCGACCTTCCACTGCCGTGGGAAGTGCTCAGTGGCCAGTCGTGCGCGAAAAAAAGGGTGTTGGAAATCTGTAAGAAATGGCGTGTCGATCCTATAAAATCGGGTTGGGTTGCACCACCGCCCGATCGCAAGGTTGCTCCATACTCGCCAACACCTGAACTTGTTCACGGCGTGGAGGTTGCTAGCCCACAATTGGCTGCACTCCTTCGCTCTCTTGGCGTGTTTTCGGGTAAACCAATTTCAGGCACAATGAAAAATGAAATGCTGGGATAGCTCAGTGGTAGAGCGTCCGGCTCTTGGACCGGATGGACGCAGGTTCGAGCCCTGCTCCCAGCTTTTACGTACGTCGGCGAACCATCGCAATCGGGATAGGGGCCGGTTTTGGCCGGGCCCCTCCCACAACACCTAGCATGCGGGTCCGCACTAGGCGTT
>JBAUHR010000147.1:0-3815 GCA_049680385.1 Rubripirellula sp.
GTGTTGAACCTCAACTTCAACGACGATACCGCTCCGGTTGGTGTCTCGGACGCAGTGGCACAGTTTGATGGCACGGGCGGCATCGAAATCGACTCGTCCACTGCGATCGACAACACAACCGTTCAGCAGCGAACGGTGACGCTATCGTTTGTCGCCGAGGACGTCGACGCTCGGCAAGTTTTGTTTGAAGAGGGCGGTGCATCGCGCGGTCTGAACGTCTACATCGATGGCGGCAAGTTGCA
The DNA here is from genome assembly GCA_049680385.1 of Rubripirellula sp. Taxonomy (GTDB): domain Bacteria; phylum Planctomycetota; class Planctomycetia; order Pirellulales; family Pirellulaceae; genus Rubripirellula. The sequence goes on from JBAUHR010000147.1 coordinate 243, forward strand.
CGTCGGCGCTTGGGATCGTCCGGCGGGATTCACTGGCACTTTCCTGTCGACCGCGATCACTGCGGGCACATCGTACTCCGTCACCTTGATACTTGACACCACCAACACGTTGTCAACTGGTGCCTTGCGCGGGCACCTCAACGGGACACCGTTCGCATCGGGTTCTGCGCAAGCGATCAACCAACACGCCAGCGGCACAGCGGTTGGAGCCGTTAACGGAAAGACTCGCTTTCACGATGGAGCATCCGCCACAGGCGCCGACCATGGATTTGTGGGATTGATGGACAACTTGCGAATCTACAATCGAGCGATCGACGAAGACAAAATCATGAGTCTTTTCCAATTGCGACTGGTCGATGGGTTCTATGGCCAGTTTTAAGATCTGTTCCCTCGCACAGCCAAACTAAGATGTAGGGCCGGTTCCTACCGACCAATAAGTGCGACCAATAAGTGCCGGCCAATAAGTTTTCGTCCGGTAGGAACCGGACCTACGTGTTTTGTAAAACTGCTCTAGACACTCATTCGAGAAACACATGCTCCGAACAACCACGGTTTTGCTAACACTCTGCTTCTTACAAGGGGCTGGTTTCACTGCGCAGACAGGGACCAAACAAAACGTCCTGTTCATCGCGGTCGATGATTTGAAGCCGATCCTTGGCTGTTACGGCGACGAACTGGCAATTACTCCCCACATCGATCGTCTCGCGGCTCGAGGCACCATTTTTCAGAATGCACATTGCCAGTGGCCGGTTTGTGGGCCGACGCGAGCAAGCTTGATGACATCGCTGCGTCCCGAAGCAACCGGCGTGATGAACCTGAAAACCAGCATGCGGGCGAAGAACCCGAATGTGCTGACTTTGCCACAGCACTTCAAAAACAGCGGTTACATCTCGGCGGGTGCGGGAAAGATCTACGACCCACGATGTGTCGACGACAAAAAGACTCTGGATGAACCGTCCTGGTCGATCCCGTTTGCAAAACTGCCGCTATCCAAGATCAAGCATGGTGGATCGAAGCAAGTAGTGATGGCACCCGACGTTTTGGATAGCGAACTGACCGACGGTCAGATCGCGCTGAGCGGGCTGAAATTGCTACGAAAGCTTGGCAAGTCCGATCAGCCGTTCTTTCTTGCGGTCGGATTCAAGAAGCCGCACCTGCCGTTCATTGCACCCAAGCAATACTGGGACATGTACGACCCATCGATGTTTCCGCTGGCGACTCATCGTGGCGGCATTCAAGACGCCAGCGGTTATTCGATTCACGACAGTTCCGAATTCCGCGGCTACGAAGGCGTCCCGGATTCCGGAGAAATCACCGATGAACTTCAACGCAAATCCATCCACGGCTATTACGCCTGCACATCGTTCATCGACGCGCAGGTTGGATTGCTACTGGATGAACTTGAAAAACAAGGCCTCAGCGACAAAACCACGATCGTGCTTTGGGGTGACCACGGATTTCATCTTGGCGATCACGGCATGTGGGGCAAGCACAGCACGCTGGAACAAGCCACTCGGGTGCCGCTGATTATCTGCCCTCCCACCAGTGTCGCGCCCAAGGGCGTGACGGTGAAGGCCACTGACTCGCCTGTCGAATTCACGGATATCTTTCCAACGCTCTGCAAAATTTCAGGCATCGATACGCCCAACGGATTGGCCGGTCGAAGCTTGACTTCAATCATCGATGGCTCGCAGAAACGCGTCCGCGATGGTGCTCTGACGGTATTCAAGTCGAAGGGTTCGATCGGATACTCCTATCGCACGGAGCGTTATCGGTACACCGAGTGGATTAGCAACAAATCGGGCAAGTTGGCGGCCAGCGAACTTTACGACTACCAGACCGATCCGTTGGAAACGAAGAACCTAGCCAATCAACCGCTCTTCGGTACGGTTCGAATCCAGTTGGCCAAGCAGATGCGAGCCGACGGTCAGGGCTGTGACAAGTTATTGGCATCTCCGATCAAGTAGGCACTCGCTGCGTTCTCCACGAGCAACCAAACAATGAACACTGTCGATTTTAGAAGACGTTCCGTCGCATTTGCTTTGCTGACGGTGATCCTTTTGCTGACGATTTGCGAATCGAATGCCCAAGACAACGCTAAGAAAAAACGCAAAAAAACGCGTTCGGCCGCTGCTGCCCAATTGCCTGACGTTCCGGTTCCCACTGGTCCACGTCTTCGAGAGCTTGCGCCGCTAGGTGGTTCCTGTCCCCTGATCATCGGTGGCACGATCAGCGCACCCCTGCTGGGAACAGCTGCCGAAACGATCATCAATCGCGAGTTTCAATTCATCACGCCCGCGAACGCATTTAAGCAAGCTGCCGTGCATCCGGAGCCAGGCCAATGGAAATGGAAAAAGGCCGACGCATGGGTTGATCGCTGCGAACAACGTGGTGAGATCATGCGACTACACGCTTGCGTCAGCCCACAATGTTCGGCATGGGCAGAAGAAGACGACCGCACGCCGGAGGAACTGCGGCAGGTGATGGAAGAGTACGTCGAAGGAATCTGCAAACGATACGGGAATCGCAAATGCGTCAAATGGATTGACGTCGTTAACGAGACTGTCTCGCGAGACGGCGAGTGGTTTGGTCCCAAGGAAGGCGTCGGTAAGTGGCAAAATCCGTGGACGCAAATTGGGTTCGATGATACTCATCCCCTTAAGCCACCGGTTTATATCCAGCGTGCGTTTGAAATCGCGGCCCAGCATGCACCGAACGTCAAACTGCTCTACAACCAGCATGGGGACATGGAACCGGCAGCATGGAAAAAGATCTGTTCGATGGTGCTGTACCTGCGAGAGAAAAACGTCCGCATCGACGGCATCGGTTGGCAAGCTCACGTCAAATCGGGCTTCGAAAACGAACCCGGCAACATGCAGCGACTAAATCAATTGATCGATTGGGCGCACAGCAACGAGCTGGAATTCCATGTGACCGAGAATACGGTTTGGACCCAAGACAATGACGATGAAGCTCAAGCGGCGACGTTTGCCGCCATCGTCCGCACCCTGTTGGAACATAGCAAGAACGGCGTTGTCACCTGGAACGCCTGGCAAATGCGAGACACCGATACCAAGCGAGCAGACGACAGGGGAAATTTGTTCGACAAAGATGGAAAACCGAGACCATCCTATTACGCGGTTCAAAAAATTCTCATGAGTCGACAGTAGGCCAAAATGACTCCGGAGGAGTCCACTTTGGTAGCTCGGGGCGGGAGCCCCGAGAACGGTGTTGCACAGTACGCCAATCGCCCCGGAGGGGCCGTCGTCGATGGTCGGGCGAACGATTTACCGTCATTCAAACACATACCGTTCATCGAATTCGATGCCGTGTTTGCGCAACATTGCCAGAAACTCTTCCTTGAAGGAGACCGTTTTGTGATGTTCTTTTTGGTTGGCGATGTAGGCCTTGACGGAATCGACGGACGATTCACTGACCGAAAAAGCGCCGTATTTGGTTTTCCATTGGATGCTTTTCAATCTCGAGAAATTCTCGTGGACCCAGGCGCTTGAATTAGATTTTACGTCACGGACGCAATCGGCAATGGATTGGGTCTGATGCATACCGACCAAC
>JBAUHR010000148.1:0-6727 GCA_049680385.1 Rubripirellula sp.
TTTCAAAGGCGTGTTGTGGCATCAAGGCGAAAGTGATTCGAAGTCGCCCGCATCCCGAAAATACGAATCTCGTTTGACCGAGCTGATTCATCGTTTTCGAGAACTCGTTGGCGACCCGCAGCTTCCATTCTTGATCGGGCAACTCGGACAGTTCGCCGAGCGACCCTGGACCGACGGACGACGCGCGGTCGATGCGGCCCAGCGGCGAACGGCCAAGCACGTCGCGCGAACAGTAATGGTTGCCTCGGACGGTTTGAGCGACAAAGGTGATTTGACGCATTTTGGTTCATCCTCGTTACGCGAGTTCGGATTTCGATACGCCGCAGCGATGCAGTGGATCGAGTCGCTGGTTCCGCGACACACGTTCGCGCCGGGCGAAGGTAATCCGAGAAACAGCGAAGGTGATTTTGTTCAATTGGCCGACGGCCGAATGCTGTATGTCTACACGCGTTTCGAATCAGGTTCCGGCGACAACGCGTCGGCCACTTTGGCCAGCCGAATCAGCGACGACGGTGGTGCCAGTTGGAGCGATGAAGACATCACGGTGGTCGCCAATGAAGGCGGCATGAACGTTATGTCGGTGTCGCTGTTACGGCTGGCCGATGACCGTATCGCCTTGTTTTGTCTGCGCAAAAATTCGGAAACCGATTGCCGGCCCGTGGTTCGTTTCTCGACGGACGAAACGGAATCGTGGAGCGAACCGATCGAGATCATCTCCGACGACGAAACGGGATACTACGTTCTTAATAACGACCGAGTCGTCCAACTCACCAGCGGACGCCTGATCGCGCCGGTGGCATTGCATCGGACACCGGACCAGGACAAAGCAGACTGGCACGGCAAAGTGGGTTGCTATTTTTCGGACGATGGTGGGGTTCGTTGGCAACGTTCGCAGGAATTAATTTCAGGAATCAACGAAGCCGGTCAGCGGATCATGGTTCAAGAACCCGGCGTGGTCCAGCGGCGCGATGGAAGCTTGTTGATGTGGGTGCGGACGGATCAGCCGACGCAGTACCAAAGCGTTTCGGAAGATCAAGGATCAACCTGGACTCCGCTGAAACCCTTTGCACTCGCGTCGCCACGCTCGCCCGCGTCGATCGAACGTGTGCCGGCAACCGGCGATTTGCTTGCGATTTGGAACGACCACGGGGACCGAGAATCCGCGTCTCGAGCGCGAACGCCTTTGTCGCTGGCGGTATCCAGCGACGAGGGTGTCACGTGGTCCGACTCGATTTCCATCGCGGCGGATCCGAACGGTTGGTACTGTTACACGGCCATCGAGTGGGTCGATGATTCGTTGCTGATCGCCCACGTCGACGGTCGTCAGCAACCGGGGCAGGAACTTTCCACATCAGTGATTCGCAAGCTGCCATTGTCACAGATCTATCCCCAATTGCATCGCAGCAAAATTGCCAGCGTCACGCGAATCGGCGACCAGTCCAAACACAACGCGTTCACGGATCTGCTGCGTTTCCAGGGCAAGTTTTACTGTGTCTATCGAACTGGCACGGCTCATGTGTCAGGCGACGGAGCACTGCAAGTTTTGGTTTCGAACGACGGTACGGACTGGAATTCGGCGGCTCAAATCACTCATCCGCAGGCCGATCTTCGCGATGCCAAACTAACGGTAACGCCCAGCGATGAATTGATGCTTTCCGGTGCGGGCGCTTTCCCACCCGAATCGGACATTCGACATCAATCGATGGCTTGGTTTTCAAACGATGGCCAGCAGTGGTCGGATGCCGTCAACATTGGACCACCGAACGATTGGCTGTGGCGGACGACTTGGCATGGCACCAACGGATACTCGATTGGATATCACACGGGCGACCCGGCGGACAAACATGTCAGTCTGTTTCGCAGCCAAGACGATGGCCGTAGTTTTCAACGCCTAGTCGATCGCACCTTCGTCGAAGGGTATCCCAACGAGTCTTCGATTCTGTTTGGTGAAAGCTTGTTTAGCGAAGGCGAGCAAGCAATTTGTTTGTTGCGCCGTGACGCGGGCAGCCAGACAGCTCAGCTTGGCAAGGCGTCGCCTCCCAACGACCATTGGGATTGGATTGATACCGGAACGCGGGTCGGTGGCCCCGAGCTGATCCAGTTGCCCGATGGCCGGATCGTGGCCGCGGTGCGTCTGTACGATCAACGTGTCCGCACATCGCTGTGTTGGCTGAACCCGGACACGGGGAAGCTGACCGAGTTTCTGACGCTGCCGTCGGGTGGCGATTGCAGTTACGCCGGGTTGGTTTGGCACGACGAGCAACTGTGGGTCAGCTATTATTCGTCGCACGAAATTGGCAACGCGGACTTCAAAACCGCTGTTTATCTGGCTCGCGTCAACATGCAGGATTGAATCGTTGGTCCATCGAAAGCCCATCATGAATTTGTTGAAATTGCGTCTGTGTCGATTCACGCTCGGTTTTCTGGCGATTGTGATCGCGTTATCTCAGAACCAGTCGCTCGCCGAAAACAACACGAGTGTAGAACGTCTTGCCGTGGCGACGTTTGACATCGACGCGACTCCGCCGATCGGATCGATGATGGCCTATGATCGGGTTCGAAGCACGGGCGAACTAGGGCTGCGTTGTCGAGGGATCGTGCTGTTAGGTTCGGGGCAGCCAATCGTGTTGTGCGCGGTGGACTGGATCGGGATCGGCAATCAGAGTCACGATCTATTTCGTGACCGAATCGCCACCGCTGCCGAGACGACGCCCACGCGAGTTGCCGTGCATACGCTGCACCAACACGATGCACCTCGCAGCGACTTTGGCGCCGAATCGTTGCTGCAACAGATCGGTGTGTCGGATTTGGGCGCGCACGACGGCCGGTTTGCTCGCCAAGTGATTGATCGACTCTGTGAAGAAATCGCTCGCGCCGTCGAAGTCGCTCAGCCCGTCACACACGCGGGCTTCGGCGTCGCCAATGTCGAACAAGTCGCATCGAACCGGCGAATCCAGGATGAATCCGGTCAAGTCATTGCCACGCGGTATACGGCGACACGTGACGCGGCGATTCGTGCGTTTCCCGTGGGCACGATCGATCCTGTGCTCAGTTCGCTATCGTTTTGGAATGACGACAAACCCATCGCGGTGATTAGCTACTATGCCTGCCATCCGCAAAGTTACTATCGCACGGGAATTCCGAATCCTGACTTCCCTGGCATCGCCCGGTTCATGCAAAGTCAAAATGCACCGGGGCCTCTGTACGTGCATTTCAATGGTGCTGGTGGAAACATTGGTGCCGGGAAATACAACGATGGATCGCCGCAAAATCGCTTGATCCTGGCGACGCGAGTTGCCACGGCCATGCAGGCGGCACTCGATGCCACCGAAAAATTTGACGTGACGGCTGACGACATTCAATGGAACGTCAAACCCGTTGCATTGCCGCCCGCGAAGCACCTTGATCGCGATGAACTCACCGCGTCGCTTGCGAATTGGAATGACGCAACATACTGGGGCAGTCCTGACAAACTAGCCTGGCTGCTGCGATGTGAGAGCGGACACAAGATTGACGTGGGATGTTTGTCCGTCGGCGATGTGCGGGCCTTGTATTTGCCGGGCGAATTGTTTGTCGAATACCAGCTTGCCGCGAAAGCGATGCGGCCGGATTTGAAAGTCACGATGGCGGCTTATGGTGATTATGGGACCGGGTACATCGGCACAGCCGAGGCTTACGGACAGGGCGGTTACGAAACAAGCCAACCAGCGTCGAACGTCGGCCCCGACACAGAACCGATCTTGATGGATGCGATGCGAAGTCTGCTGGACGTTGCGGAGACCGAATGATGCGAAACGTTTGGACGTTGTTTGCGTTTCTGATGCTGTTGACCGACAACGCGATTGCGCCAGCCGATGATGATGCGGACTACGGACCTGAATTGCCGCGGGTCGCGCCGACGGAACCTGCCGCAGCGATTGGGTCCTTTGCGGTTGCCGACGGATTCGAGATACAGCTTGTTGCCGCGGAACCTTTAGTGGCCAGCCCGGTGGCGATCGAGTGGGACGCCACCGGCGCGATGTTTGTTTGCGAAATGCGAGGCTATAGCGAGAACCGTGATGACGCGATCTCGCGAATCGCTCGACTGACCGATGATGACAGCGATGGCGTGTATGATTCGCGAACGACTTTCGCGGATGGCTTGAATTGGCCGACGGGTTTGTTTCCGTTCGACGGCGGCTTGTTCGTTGGTGATGCTCCCGATCTGTGGTACTTCAAAGACACCGATGGCGATGGCGTCAGCGATGTGAAGCAACGCGTGCTGACCGGTTTCGGGACGTCGAATGTACAGGGGCTGATGAATTCGTTTCGTTGGGGACTCGACAATCGTATTCATATCGCGTGCAGCAGTGTCGGTGGCGAAATTCGCGCGGGGCATTCACCCGACGACGCACCGAGCGTCAACATCCGCGGCCGTGATATCGCGTTGGACCCGCGGACCTACGTGTTCGAACCCACCAGCGGTGCGGCCCAGCATGGGATGGGCTTTGACGATTGGGGGCGAAAATTTGTGTCCTCCAACAGCGACCACATCCAACAAGTGATGTTCGAGGATCGATACATCGCTCGCAATCCGTATGTGATCCCGCCGCCGTCGCGGATTTCGATCGCGGCGGATGGACCGCAGGCGGAAGTGTTTCGCACCAGTCCCGTTGAACCGTGGCGGATGCTGCGAACTCGGCTGCGTGTTTCGGGCAAAGCCAAGGGACCGATCGAAGGTGGCGGTCGGGCGGCTGGGTACTTTACCGGTGCGACGGGAGTAACGATTTATCGCGGTGATGCGTGGCCCGAACAATGGAAGGGCACCGCAATCGTCGGCGACGTCGGCAGCAATTTGATTCACCGCAAACGGCTCCAGCAAAACAGATTGGAATTCACTGCCCATCGAATCGATCCGCAAAGCGAGTTTGTTACGTCCACGGACATTTGGTTTCGCCCGGCGCAGTTCGCAAATGCGCCCGACGGAACCTTGTATGTGGTCGATGTTTACCGCGAAGTCATCGAGCATCCGTTGTCATTGCCCGAAGAAATCAAAAAGCACCTGGACCTGACGTCGGGGCGCGATCGTGGCCGCATCTATCGGATCGTTTCAAAAGACCAGCAAACGCGGCCACCGGCCAATCTGCATCGGCGATCGACTTTCGAACTGGTGCAAACGTTGGCGAACGACAACGCATGGCACCGCGAGACGGCGGCTCGTTTGCTGTACGAACGGCAAGACGAAGCCGCCGTCAAACCGCTGCGTCGTCTCGCCAGTGATGGTGCTTCACCGCTGGGACGAATGCACGCGTTATACACCTTGTCGGGACTTGCTGCCCTCGATGAAGCCAGCTTGCTGCGGGCGATGCAGGATCCGCATCCGCAAGTGCGTCGACACGCCGTGCGTTTGGCCGACACTATAGCCGTTTCCGATGAACTAACCGACGCGTTGTTACGATTGGCCGATGATGCGTCGATCGAAGTTCGATACCAACTTGCATTCACACTTGGGGCGTGGCCAGGGATCGAAAAGGCAGACGCTCTCGCGCGCATCGCAAACCAGGATCCGTCCGACCGCTGGATCACCGCAGCCGTCCTGAGCTCTATCGGCAGCGAGGCAAGTCAGCTCAAAACATCGCTCGCCGGTAAGCTGCCCGATCTAGCAAAGCGACTTGACGAACAGATCGCGATCCGCAGCCGAGTCACGGATTCAGAAATCAACGGGAAGACTCAGTCAAAGCCACAGCCCGTTTTGACTCGGTCCGCCGAAGCGATCGCACAGCGACAAGCAGTCGTGGCAAAGTACGATGGTGTGCTTGAATTGCCGGCGGACTTGGAACGAGGACGCGATCATTTCAAGAAACACTGCAGCGGCTGTCACCGCATCGACGGAATCGGTTTCGAAATTGGACCGAATCTTGCGACGATTAAATCGCGTGGTTCCAAAACCGTGCTGACGTCCGTGCTGGATCCCAATCGCGAAGTCAATCCGCAATACATCAACCACGTCATCGTCACCGTCGATGGCCGCGTGATGACCGGCACGATCGCTGACGAAGGAGCAACCAGCGTGACATTACGGCGTGCCGAGAACGTGACCGAGAGTGTGCTGCGAATCGAGATCGACCAGATGAAAAGCACAGGACTGTCGATCATGCCCGAAGGGTTCGAAAACTCGATCGATCGCCAAGCCATGGCCGATTTGATCGGCTACCTGATGCAAACGCCGTGAACCCCACATGGGTTGAATCATGTTCGACTCTTTCTAAACGCAGAACTAGCCAGTAGGCGTAGCGATCCACCAAGGCGGATGGTGCCGCGTTGCAAACGCCATTTGCGTGGTCCACCGTCGGTCCAGTAGAGCGTGATGTCCTCTCTCACGGTCGCCCGGGCGGCCCGTAGCGCCACGAGATCGGCTTGCCCAGCGTCGTCCGTTGGTCGGCCAGTTCGGCCGCGACGCGGGCAGCTTCGCGATCGCCAGTCCGCCAAGATGCGAGACGCATCGTCTTGGTCTTCGCCATCGAGCAACAACATCCGCTCGACGCCTTTGGCGTTGTTCTTTTCGAGGCTCGCGATCTGCCGGCGTAGCGATTTCGTGTTGACGGTTTTCTTGGCAGGCCTTCTTCAAAGCCGCCAAGGCCGCGTCGATCTGGCTGAGTTTTTTCTTGGCGTTCGTTTTCGTTGCGGCAGGCTTCTTGGCGGCAGCGGTCTTGGTAGCGGTGGAGGTTTTCTTCGTAGCCATGTCTGT
>JBAUHR010000149.1:0-31251 GCA_049680385.1 Rubripirellula sp.
GGGAAATACGTCGAGGTTGCGTTGGTAGCGTTCCGGACAAACCATCGAAAGGTCCGTCTTGAAAATTTGAAGGTGTTGATCGACGGCGTTTTGGCGGAAATAACGCCAGTAGATGAGAGAGGTGGAACGGTATCGCTTCGTTTGGACACAGAGAAGGCGCATCAAGTCTTCACGATTGATCTTCGAGATGGCTCACGCTTACTTCCTCGGATGACGGTGACCGTCCGTCGCAACGGGACTTTCGCCCTCGTAACTAAGAACGTTTTTGCTTCGCCGGTGGAATCTGATATATCAAAGTTCCGGGTGTTTCTTAGGGGCGAAGTGCGAAAAGAGGATCGACTGTCGCTTGTTGTTGATGGCAAACCAACTGATTCCAAAGTTGTCGTTCGGTCGCGGGGTTTGCTTTCGATCGCCAATTTCGAGATCGAAGGCGGTGATTTCGACGCTACTAATTGCGAGCTAATCCTAAATGATTTACGTCTCCCCTTTCTTTTGACGAACAGGTGATGTGATGAGAGTTCTGCTTGGATGCTGTCTATTGCTTTCCAGTGCATTAAGCGGTTGGTCTGCTGAGTCGCTTGCCGATACTGACGGACGTGCGTTGGATCTGTTGATCGATTTCCATGATCGGTACAGCAAATTTGATAAAATGCCGCGGGCGTTCGTCGCGAGTGGATATAAGACGACCATTCGGAATGATGAACTTATTGACACACCTGCCATGTTTGTCGGTGCGCAGGAGAAGTCCGGCCACCGATTGGATTGCTGGTGTACGACGTTCACAGCTAAGTATGTGACCGAATCATGGAAGCAACGACTTTCGGACAATCGCGGTACCCGTTTCCGGCTTTCAGATCCCAGGATGGACAGTCCCAGAACACTAAACGAAGAAGACATCGATGAAGCGAATGGGCTCATCCCCAAACCAATCTATCCCTCACTGCAGACTCTTTGCATGAGCTATCTTTTCTGGACGGATGGAACAAACAAAAGAATTGTTGAACGGATACTGGAGGGGGAGATCACGCATAGCGAGTATCTCGAGAACGGAGACTTATTAGCAGACTGGAAGCTGCCGGGCAGAACTTCCATGTCGATCGTTATCGTGTTTTCAAGTAAAGAAGGTTTCAATCCGACTGACGTGAAATGGTACTCACTCAAAACCGACAAGCGACGTTTGCTAAGCCATGCAAAGTCGACATGGGAGCGAAAAGGGGAACACTGGGTCGTTTCGAAGATTGAATCTGCCAGCTTGCAGGGGCGTGGCGAGGACCTTTGCTCCCTCGATTTCGAATGGAAATTGGGTAAGGAACTTGCGGAAAAGAAAATTGTGGATGCAACACAACAGGATTGGCGTGAACCGATCCGCTTGTTGTTTGAATACGACTGGCAACGTCGCGGTAGGCGTCCAGTATTGGCCACTTCACCTATAGATGAGGACGGAGATGATGCGAAGAAGAATTAGTTCTCTGGCATTAATGTTGGCGTTTGCTACGGGAGTCTATGCTCAGAACGCCTCTCAAAACTCGTGCTACTACTACACAGGAGAATCGGGCTGTGATTTATCAGAAGTCGATGAATGCCCGAGTGATTGCAACGAGGAGGAGACCGCATGCGACCCACCACACTGGGTTGCAATCGAACCAGGCATGGACTCGAACAGCACTTACGATCAGGTAGCCTCTGTTTGGATTGATTGGATTTTTGGATCTGGAACCAATTCGGGGTACCTGCTAGACGAGTCGATGATGTATTCCGTTGAATGCACGGTTGAAGGGGACTGCCAGTGTATTCTCGATGACTCTGGAAATCCGATTTGCAAATTCTTTCTAATGCACTCAAATTCCGAGTACGTCCTTCCCCTGAACACGGGGTTACCATGTTCGATGGAAGAGGATGGCATGGATGGAGACGATGATGGGTACGGTTACGACGGCTGGTATTAAGGCAGTCTAAGACTTCCCTCAAACACGAGCAAGCAACAATTGGCGGCGTCGGCCGCGAGGCTTGGCGACAAAATCGGCTCCAGTGCCGCTTGGCTAGGCTGCATCAACCCAATGATGCATCCTAGGACCAAGCCCGGTCGGCGATCGTCGCCTGGTTGTAAGCGTCGCGTGATTAACAAGTGCTGCATTTGGTAGTGGACGAGGTAACGAGTCCCGTGTTGCAGGACTCGTTGCCTCGTCCACTACGGTAGCGATTGTTCACGTGATGCTAGACGTTCAGTGGTACTATTTGTGGGCTAGCTTCCGGCTACGGGATCGCCGTTCTTGCATTTTGGCGGCTCAGGCCAGGGACTCAGCGTCGCGGTAGCTGCGGATCTTGTTTGGGTGGTCGCTCGCCCAATCGCACTGATGATAGCTAAACGTCGTCGAGCCTCACGCTGATCCTAAAGATCGCTGCGTCGGGCAGCACCAGATCGAGCTCATCGCGAAGCGATCCAGCCAGCTTGACCGGGACGAACGCGGGCTTAGTTGCTCATCGATTGATTCCGTATGCCGTCCGCCAATCTCGGCATCCTTGGCTGCCGACACGGAAGTCGCGACACACACTTGGCCGCGATTCATGGTGCTTGCAACGTTTGGTGTCTATGTCCAACCAAACGCAGGGACCGTCCAGTTCATCGTCGGGAACGTCGTAGGCCTCGACGTATGCCAGCCATTCGCGTTTCAAATCTGCTGGCATCGTCGTCCAGTACTCTTCGACTGGGCCTCCGTTCTCGCCACGTAAATACGGCGGGTATCCCATGTGCATGCAGCACACGCCGCAATCACCACAGTCGTCAATCGTTGGCAGCTTCATCGCGGTAGTTCGTCGGCTCGGTTTTTAGTTTCCACTGTTCATCAAAGAACCCGTCTGCCACCACGTCGCCTGCAAAAATCAGATCGTCGGTGGTGTCGACGTCAATGATCGCCCAATCTGGCAACATTGCAATCTGGCGTGAATTGCTGACGTTCGAAAAATCGCGAAATGTCATTCCGCTGTTCACGACCACGTAACGATTGGGATTCTTTGGATTCGGAAAACACATCACGGCCGCGTGAGAAACCGGATCGAACGTTTCCTTACCGACTGTGATCTGTTCACGACTCCAACCGATCGGCAAACTGGCTGCGATCCCGGCCAAGTATCGATTGCTGGTGAAGTCACCAAAACAAACGAGGTTGCAAGTCGACACCATCTCGTCGGTCACATCAACATCCTTGACCCATCTCGCTTTGCCACGCATCAATGTCTCCCAACGCCGCGACGCGTACTGCATTTCTCGATCGATCCAGCGCTCGACCTTGCCGTGCGTGGCCGGGCGACTGGGCGAAACGAAGACAAACTTTTCGCAGAAGGCATCGTCAATCGGGCCCTGCATTCCCGGTCGTTTGCGTAGCGCCAGGTCATCGTCCATCACTTGCAACCAGGCACCGTCCCACACGATCTCGCACTGCAGCCCCGTCGCCCGACCGACATCGCGAACCCGAACGGTTTGCCCGTCCATCGTCAACGTGACCTTCGATTCGTCGCCTGGCCAAGCCGAATCCGCAAAGTCCAAACGCAACCGAGTCACACCGCTGGTCGTCATCTCAATCGCGTGATCGCCGACGATCTTTGCACGAACGCGTCCCGGCGCAAACTGTTCTTCGAGTCCTTCGACGGATAACCAATCGGCCTGGTGATAACGCAGCAGATACGTTGAAAAATCGATCTCCCTTCGTGGCGACTCAGGTTTAGCGCTGTCCAATTTCTGTAACGCTGCATCAATCGCTTTCGCTGAATCGGAATCAATCTTGTGCCCCATGCCTTTACCGATCACGTGCTGATACGGGACGCCTTTCTGTTTTGCCAGTGACGTGACTCGTTCGGCTGCCGCGCGCTGCTTGTCGACTTCGCCGCTGTACGCGATCAAGTTCGTGTTTCGCAAATTCGTGGTCCATGGCAAAACGTCATACCAGTTCAAAAGCTTCTGTCGATTTTCGGTCAGCTCGAACGGTTTCGTTTTGTCCCAGCCCTGATAAACGATCGTGTCCACAAACCCCGCGCCGGGGTTGGCGGCAAACCAGCGAGTCGGATCATGGACCGCAAGATGCCAGACGCCAGCGCCGCCCATCGAGAAACCTCGCATCGCGATGCGATCGCGATCAACCGCTAACAGCCGCGACACATGCTCAATCGACTCGTACACGTCGGTCTCGCCCGCAAATTTGAACGCGACGCAGTGACGGCCAAACGGATGCAATACAAAGGAATTCGCCGGCGCGTATTCGCCGACTTTCGTCATGCGTTCCTTCAAAAACGGAATCTCAGTCTTCGTGTCGCCTCGGCCATGTAGCCAAACATCCAAACGCGATTCGCTTGGCCCAGCACGGTAGCCCGCCGGAATGACCAATCCGTACGGTTGGACCGAACCGTCGATCCGAGACGTAAAACCACCAACCACCAAAGTCGGCTCTGCCGTTGATCGGCCGTTGAACCCCAACAGTTTCAGCCCCCGATCGCCTCGCATCGCCGCTTTCAGACGTCGGTCGGCTTCTTCCAACAGCATCCCTGCATCTTTGGTTTCCGATTTCTTGAAGAAACCGTTTTGATCAAGAGCCAAGCGGACTGCCCGGACCAACACTTCGACATCCGGCGCCCATCGGTCCACGTCTGCGGAATCTTTCGCCGCTGCCTGTATCCGCGAGTCCAATTCGGCAACCTGAACCGATAGTTCGCGGCGCGTTGCTGCATCGATTTCGATACCTGTTGGCGGCAACTGCTTGAACTGCTCAGCCACGCCGCGCGAGCAAACGACGCCAAACACCAAAACGAAAATCAATCCGAAACGATACACCGTGGGAATCTCCTTCATGGGGTGGGAAGCCCGTCCATGATAGCTGGACATCCCTAAAACCACAGGGAAAAGCCGAATCGGTCGACATGACCACCACTGTCGGGTCTCAAAAGTGGCGTAAGCTTCTACCTTGCGATTTCTACACCGCAAGCTGGAAGTTTGCGGACGTATATCCCGCTCGATCCTTAAGCGGTGGGATCCGTTTCGCGGCTAGAAACGGCTCGATCCCAAGCGTCGAAAATTTCGTCGTCAAAAGCAACCAACATCACTTTCCGTACACCGGTATCGCCTGACATGGCCTCGCGAATGGCTCGGACCGAAATCTGTGCAGCTTCGTCGATCGGAAACTGATAGACGCCACAACTGATCGCTGGGAACGCGATCGATGACGCGCCGATCGCAGCGGCAAGCCAGATGGATTGACGATAACACGACGCCAACAGTTCACGCTCGTTCACGTTGCCGCCTTTCCAAACCGGGCCTACGGTGTGGATGACATACTTGGCCGGCAACCGAAACCCAGGCGTGACACACGCCGAACCCGTCGGGCATCGAACACCTGGTCGGCGTTCGGGAAACGCACGGCAGGCGGCTAGCAATTCATCGCCCGCGGCACGGTGAATCGCACCATCGACACCGCCACCGCCCAACATCCATTGATTGGCCGCGTTGACGATCGCATCAGCGTTAAGTTTGGTGATGTCGCCGCGTGTGACTTCGATCATTGGTTCGCTTTCATTTAGGCCACATCAAACTCGGCCAAGTACCGAATCTGTTGTTGGTTTGTATCGAACACAATGTACTCGTTGTTTTGAACACCGGAATCACCCGCCTTGCCGAACACACAGTGGTGCCCTTTCGGTGGCGCTGTGTATCCGTGGGCATGCGGCGCGACGAATGGTTGGCCCAGCACGACATCCATTGCAAACAT
Source organism: Rubripirellula sp. (assembly GCA_049680385.1). Lineage (GTDB taxonomy): Bacteria > Planctomycetota > Planctomycetia > Pirellulales > Pirellulaceae > Rubripirellula. The sequence goes on from JBAUHR010000149.1 coordinate 5,754, forward strand.
AAAAGCGCCTCGCCCCGCAACGGCACCGCTTCCGCGGCTCCAGTAACTGTTCGTCAAACTGGTGTAACCGGCCGACTTCTTCCAGTCATCCGCAAAGTACAGTCCCGGACCAAACATCGCGCCCGAAATCACAACACCAACCAGTTCTTTCGGTAAACGCAGTGACTCCTTCATGATTCCGCGGACGTTGACACTGCGTGTTCCGTGGAACATCAATGCCGTATTGGAATCTTTAAACGTTTTGCGTGTCGCGGTTGGCAGATCGGAGCGAGTCCTGGGTTGATACATCGCGCGTTCGGTGAACTTCGGCTTCGTTTTGCAGATGTCCGTTTGCCATTTTTTCAAGCGGTCTTTGTCAGCCTTGCGTTCGATCTGCCACAGATTTCGAATCGACATGTCTTTGATGTAGCTGTGCCGATTGCCGGTCGCTGTTGGCCACCACTTGTACAACCACTTGCCCGTTGTCGATTTTGGATCGATCCATTTCATATCCAAGTTCAGTTCAGCGAGCGGATTGACGGGTTCATCATCTTGCTCGATGTCGGTCGTATAGAGCGCACTTTCGAAGGCGTCCAGATCGTTCGACCACAACAACACATTGTCCTTCGTCAGCACCCACGATTCAGGTTCAGCACGCAGTTCTTTGCGTTTGGGAATCCGCCCGTACATCAAAGTGGTCATCTCGAGCAATTTCTTGTCTTTGACCTGCTTTTTAATGCTATCGCCGATTTTGGTTTGCCGTTTTTGAGCTTCGGCAAGGATTTTGCGAGCGTCATCGATCGCAGCCTGTGTGGGCAAACTTTCGTCGGCCATGCTGCCGCGAGTGTAAGCAATCGTTGCGATGCTTAGGTCACGCAGCAGATCGCGAGTCACGTCGTCAACATCGACTGTTTTCTTACGTGATTTCTTGGTGGCCGCCTTCTTCACTGCCTTCGATTTTGTTGAATCGCCGGCAGCGTCGCCGGTTGCCGTTTTCGGCTTGGCACCTTCGTTGATTTTGATACTGCGTGCGTCGGGCAAGCCCGTACTGCGCGTCGCCATCGGTCGAACCAGGTAACAGTCTTTCCCTGGTTTTGCCCGCAGCGTGCGGATGCCGGCGACGGTCACCCATTGACCACGACGATCATTCTTGGAATGCAATTGGGACGCAAAGCTGTAAACCGCATCCTGTTCGCTATTGCACTGGACAAACTGAAACGCAGGCCGTGAAGCGCCCGTACGGCCCCATTCAAAGTAGGCGTACCAATTCTTTGACTTGCGATGTTGAACGACAGCGGCGTGGTAGTACTTGTTGGTGTCTTTACCGTCTTGCGTGAAGCAGCCCAAGTCACAGATCTTTACCGTGTCAAACTCGCCGTCTTTGGTCGCCGGTGGACCAAAACACTGAAAGTCCGAGGGAGTACCATTTTCGGGATAGGAATCCTTCGCAAGTTTCGCACCCATACCATCGATCTCCTAAAGAATGAGCAGAAGGAAAGTGTCCACCCCCTTTCTCCGGGAACTCGCCCTTGGGGTGCTTCGCACAAAAGGAGTCGGATACTTTTCTTCCTGACGAATCAGTTTTGACTTTCAATCGGCAACCGACTGCAATTGCGTCAAGAAGTCCTTTGCCATCTCTGGTCTTGTCATCGCAATGAACGCGATCATGCCTTGCAACCAAGCACGGAAGTTCGGATGCTGTTCGCGATTTTGAGATGCGAGTCCATCATGTTTAGCACGGTGCAAAATCGCACGAATTCGGCGCAGTTGGCTGCGTGACACGGTGGGTTTGTCGTTGACGACAAGTCCCGTAACGATTTGCGCCGTGTTTCGTCGCAGCACTCGTGTCTTGGACTGGTTTACGACGTAGCCCTCGTCCTCGGCAATGTGACGAACTTTGGCGATCATGTAACCGATCCTATCGGTCAAGTCGCTGCCGCCCGATACCGTCATGTCGTCGGCATAACGTGTGAACGTGACGCCGAATTTCTGGGCCAAACCTTGCATCCGCCGGTCCAAGCGTTTGGCGACTTGATTGCTGATTGCCGGACTCGTACACGCACCCTGCGGCAGACCTCGCGGGGCCGATGCAACCAAGTACTGCTGTCCGGCGTAGGTGACCAAGCGTCTTGGTGATTCGGTACACAGCAATGCCAAGATCGTCGCCACGGCAGGCGAGTATCCGATGCCTTTGAAGACTTGGCGAACCCGAGGAAAACTGATGCTGGGGAAAAAGTTTTCCAAGTCCATGTTCAAGACAACGTCTTTGCCAACGTGCGGAATCGCATTCGTCAGAATGTCACGGTCGCGAACAAATCCGTGCGCACTGTCTTCGACCGGCAACTTGTTCAAAATTTCGTCCAGGATCCAGCGTTGGGCTGTGGCAAGCAGTTTGTGTGGCGAGCTCAATTGCCGTGTCCCGCCGCTGCGTTTGGGGATCTCGAAACGAACGTAGTGTGTTCGCGTTGCAACATCGTTGTGGTACGCCAACCAACGCAGTTTCGATACGGTCAAACCAAGCGATGCGGCAAGCTCGGCGGGCGTTGATAGGACGGGCAGATCGGCGGCGGCAAGCCGCTGGGTATCGCTTTCACGCAAATGCAGTTGCCCCGAAACTCCACGGCCCAAGAACACAATGTCGGTTGCCTTGCGATGGGCAATCTCGGCTTGCCGCTGTTCTTCCCGCTGCTTTGCCTCGGCCTTCTTCTTCGCTTTCAGTTCCGCCTTCTGCTGTTTCTCGGCTTCGACCGCTGCATGACCGGCTGCGCGAGCTTGCGACTCGATCAAAATTTGAGCTGGACGATAGTGATCCATTTCCGCACCGATGCGATGGATCTCGGTCAGTTGATCCGGCGTCAACAATCCTCGCGAAACCATCGCCCGGTCAATCAGCTTTGTCCGCGGATCGGCCACCGGCGGAATGATGTCGCGACGGCCAAACCAAGGGTTGCCCCACAACGTCGTCTTCTTTGCCGCCGCTAACAAATCGTCTCGCGAGATCGGCAAAAAATCGGCCGCGTTCAGGTCAAGCGTCACTGGCGGACGACGTGTCGGCGACTTCGATCCGCCACCCGAGTTCGCCGAGCCAGCGCCGTCATCAACGACTCGCGCGACAATGGGTTGGTCCTTACCACCGCCGAAAATGCCTTGGACCAGTCGGCTGAAAATGCCTGGCGAAGATGACGGTGTTGGTTGCGATGGGGCGGGTGAACTTGGCCCAATTGGGGCCGTTGTGGATGCCGATGCACCCGTCGACCCAGAACGGTAGGTTCGCGGATCATCACCGCGACGGTGATACACCATTGGATTCGTGTCCGTACCGATATCGACAACGGTGCGAGCATAGTCGGTGCCCATCCGACCGGTGTTGAACAACTCGTGAACCAAGTCTCGTCCTTCGCCATGTCGCAACTGCAACCCACGATCACGGGCCTGCAACGTGATGTCATAGGCAGTGAACATCGCACCGGTGCCGACTTGATTCAAAACCAATTGGCCGACGACTTGGCGAGTGGTAGAGTCCGTCATGATGTCAGTTCCCAAAACTCTGGTACCAAGTATCCAGCGTGTCGGTTTTCGACTTCGCCTCGATATGATTGCGTACGGCTTGCAAATGTCGACACGGCCCACGACGTAGACCGCCGGTAAAGTGGTGCGAACACTTGCATTGACCGCGAGTGATCCGGCCATCGCTGTCGATCATCATCTCTACTTTTCGATCGCCACCAAGTCGGTCACGGATCGAAGCCTCGATCAAACGAGTTCCGGTCGTCGAAACTTCATCACGAGTGATTTCGAACTTGGCTCGGCCAACCAACACGCGTGCTTCGACCGTTTCCTTGTCGTCACCGCCAACCTGTTCGGCCGTCAGCGGCGCTGGCATCACTTGCCGCCACCGATAAACACCCTGCGGCAGGTCATGGATCACTTGTCCAAGCAACGCCAGACGGTTCAGCGACGCTGCGACTTTCGCCGCCGGCAAATTGATTGACGAGGCAAGTTGATCGAACGTTCGCGTGGGATCCACTTTGAACGCTGCGGCTACATCATTTAGCATCACTTCGCTGATTTCCGTGGGCGGCATCAACTGGGTCAGTGCCGATGCGGCAGTCCAATCGTTCGTCGTCCAACCGCTCAAGCCTAGCGTTAAACGCATGTCGCCCATCCGAGTGACCCAGAAACTCGGCAATCCGTTGCCAAGTAAATACACGTCTGCCGAATCAGTGATCGGCAATGTTCGAGCAAGCACGCGCAATCGATCTCGCCCCCAAACGCGAATCGTTTCGCTGCGCGGACCGTCGTACGGAGTGCTGTGCAGCTCGATCGCTTTCTCCCAGGGTTCCAGCACGATCCGCACTGGTTTTCCGGGTGTCAATTCGAATCGAATCGCGCGAGGACTGCGGGCCGCCTTATGGCGCCGCAAAAACGCCAGCACGTTGTACAACCCTTCGCGACTAACCGGAACTCGCCGCATCGGCAAACTCATCGCCGACTGCAACTGCATGAATCCCCGCAGCCAACTGTTGGGCAGATCAATCTTTTCCTCGCGATGCGAATCGGTTCCCGTGGTCGCGACATCGAAGCCTTGTGGATCAATCGTGAACCGAGTTTCGCGATAACTGCGCAGCGTTTGAAAATGTTCGTACAGCGGCCACGTGTAGTCCACGTTCGTCGTACCAAGTGCCACCGTGTCTTCACGTTCGAACGCGTCACGCGAAACATTCAGGCATCCATAACTGCTTTCATCCGCACTGAAACACTCAAAGAACAAGCTGTCCGGCGCCACCGTGATCACCGGATCACACGGCATCAGCAGTCGCCACAACTCGCGATCGTGCATCAACAGATGGGTAGAGTACTTTTGGCGAGCACGCCAGTATTGCTTTCGCGCTGATCGAAAATTGCTTTCCAGACCATCGGGGATCACAAGCGGTTGGTTCGCCTTGATCTCGTCACGTTTGGCGCTCGCCGCACCGGTGTAGATCGCCGATCGCCGTTGCTGTTCGGCCGCTTGAAAGGCTTCATAGGCCGACTTGTCGCGAGGCTTGTACCGCAGATCACTGATCACGATGTCATGCAACGCGCTGATGGCTTCGCGAAATCGCAGCGGTTCTCGCAACACGCCATCAAAACTAACACGGTCACGTCGAAGATTCGGCGCCAACGCGATCGCCAACCCCGCCGGTCCTCGGTCGACACCGCTGCGACGACGATAGGCGAGATCGATTTGCATGATGGAGTGCCTGATAGCGACTGGACAATAAAAGTACCCGAGAGGCAGCGGAACGATCGACTTCGAAGCGCCGCCCAAGGTCGTTCACTCAGCCGGATACGTCACCGTATCGGAGGGAACCACGTTGTTTCGGCCCGCCGATACGGTGACGTATCCGGCGATCGAACAACGGCCTTGGGGAAGCATGTCAAAGCAAACTCAAACCACGGCGGAACGCCGCAGCAAATTGGTCTCGATCGTCTCCACTTTCCTCTCGGGTACCTATTTCAACATTTCTACTGATTCAATTGCAGTTCTGGAAAATTTGCCACGATCATCGGCGACAATTCAGGCCGCGTTTCCAACAACTGCACCACCGCCGCCAAGCCAGAACGAAATTCGGTTCGCCGGATCGAGCGAACCGCAATCGTCAGGATTGGCAACAGTGTATCGATTTCGTCTGGCCGCCGGCTGATCCGGTTTGCGATCGCCGTGACCACACCTGGCTTGTGCTTGCTGCCACTGTGAATGCCAAGCAAGGTGGTCGACCACAACATTCTTAGCAAACTTGGATCAAGCGAGTTGCTGCGAACCAATCGCTCGGTGATCTGTTTGGCCGGAATTTCGTTTCGCCGCAACCATTCGATCAAACCGAAACGCACGTCCTCGTACGGCGATTCCATCAACGATTGCCACAGCGGAATATCATGCCGCAGCGATTCGTCCTCGACAAACCACTTCCACGCCGAACGACGAACATCGTGACGCCGCGCATCCAATAGTTCTAACAAGCGAATGCGATGATCCGCACTCGCGTCACCACCACGCAGCGTCTCGACCATCCAAGCCAGCAGTGGCTCACGCATCGCTTCACACTTGGCATCGACGATCACAAGCGTTTCAGTCCGCTGGGATTCCGTCACAGAAATCTGCGTCAGCCAGTCCAGCGACATTCTTGCCAGTGGCGCAGGCGTCGCACACGCCAACTGCAGCATTTCGCCAAACGACAACGAATCGGCCGACAAATGCATGCGTGCGACGTCGCATACTTTGTCCATCACGTCAACGTTGGCATCATCGAACAATTCAACCCACGCCGAGGGGCTGATTCCGCTGGTTTCCGGTGACTCTTTCAAACAGTCGACCGCAAATTCTGCAAGCTCAACATCGTCACTCGACAACCACTTCACGATCGTTTTGATCGGCAGCGTCTTTAACGCTTCACTGCAGTGTTCCCGCAGCAACCGTAGACTCCACTGCCGCACGGGGCGAGCCGACGCAGCGCCGCAGACGTCGATTAAAGAACCGGGCGACGCAACCCAAGCATCGAAAAAGGCTGGCTTTGGCGACAAGTTGGACAACACCTGACCTTCACGCAGTCGCCATCCCGACGCCGGCGATTCTAGAACGTCGGTGTCGTGGAATAGCACATGCACCAGCGACCAGTTATCGATCAGCGCCAGTCCATCACGACAATCATCATCCTGGTATCGCGGCAGCGCGGCCGTCATCGCGGCAACGTAGCGAGCCGGGTCACGTTTCCCGACTTCGCGAAAGTAACGCCAAACGCGACGGCGTAAATAATTCCGAGTACGGACCGAAAACAACGTCAATCGTTGCTGCCACTGCTCGTAACGAAGTTGTTTGGCCGGCGACATCCATTGCTGCGCTGGCACGGAAATCGGGTTGTGCGTTTTCGGCAACGTCGTGCCAGGAATCACCCGAACCGTCTGCTCGGTCCACTGCTCTCGTGACTGCCAATCGTATCGATGCCGCGTCAACATCTCGCGGCGAACCGTGCGATCGAGCGTCACCATGAACCAGCCCATCACTTGGTCATCGCCCGAAGCCTCGGCCAACTTGAACAACTGTTTTACCAGCGATTCATGCCGATAATGTGCCAGCGGCCGTTGCAGATACTGGTCCAGCAACCGACGCGATTGAGCCCGGTGGTCGGCATACCAAGTCTTGGCAAACGCACCCAAGCGAACCACATCGTCGATTCGGCAAATTTCGTCAACGAAGCCAATGTCGCCCGCGGCAAAAAGTTCTTCGGCCAGCAGCCAAGAACCCTTTGGCGAGTTTGCGTTGCTCGAAAATTGGGAAATGCGATTGCTCATGACATTGGACAGTTTAACGGCGCCGTTGACACGTTTGGTCACGCAGCAAGGTGGTTACAAGAATTTTTCTTCGGCCGACTTGGCCAGTTCCAAGATCACATCGCGATCACTCCGGTCTTCCATTCCCTGGCATCCCAGACTGTACGATTTGATTCCATCGATCCACCGCCTGCGAATCGCTGACCGACCGTGCACCGCGCCAACGTAGGCTCCCACGATCGCCGCAATGGTGTCATTGTCTTTTGTGTCGTTGACTGCCGCGATTATCGCGGACGTGACATCATCCGCATGGCACATCAGCGTGTAGATCACGGCGGGGACCGTTTGCAAAATATCAGCCCGCGAACCGAATCCTTCTAACGAGCACGCGTCACGCAGCGGAACGCCTTTGCAAAACGCGTCGCGTACCGGACCATCTAAAAAGTCGCATAAACCGCCGCGAAAATTGACATACCACTTGGGGATCGGATCCGTATCCAGCGGCGATGGCATCGGTCCAACTTCCAAATCGGCTCCGATACGAATGTACTCATCGATCCACCAACTCGCTGGCGGCGCGTCGCCGGTCTGGCGTGCTAGAACGCTCCACAGCAAATGCGTCATCGGCGCGATCGATGCCAGCGCCCAAGTGTTCCCGTGAGTCGCCAGCGCTGACAACACAGCGTCGTGGTAAAGTCCATCCGCTGGCGAGCGCAGATAGGGCAGCACCATCGGCGAGAACCGCATCAGCCCACCGTTGCCGCGGCCCTCGGTGATCGGATCGCCGGCACAGGATTCAATCGAAACGCGACGAGAATGCAAACGATTTGTCTGTAAACGATGACGGTGCCGAGTCAATGACGCACCGGTATTCTTTCCCATTCCGACAATTTGCTTTTGCCGATCGACAAAACAGCCCACCACGTCATCGAAATCGAATCGTCCACGCGACAACAGTCGCTCAACCGTCCAAAATGTCATCTGCGCGTCATCGCTGATCCGCCCTGCTCGCGCATCCGATCCTTGCAAGTGATCCAGGATCGTTCCAAACGACTGGTGACGCGTATCTGGATCAAATCGCCACTCGGTCGAATGTCCCAGTGCATCGCCAACGGCAACAGCAATCAACATGCCCGAAATTCGCTGATCTCTCTTCAGCGAGACAACATCGGCATCCGCCGGAACGGTCGATAACAAGTGACCTCGCCGGAGCGGAATGCGTTGTTGATCCAAGAGTTGATCCAGTCGCTGGACCGACGAAATCTCGTCATCAAATTCGTCAAAGAGGCTTGGCGTGCGCTGCGTCATGACGCCAATGATACCGCGGTATCAAGACCACCGAACGTCGGCCAGTTCCGCGAACCGGTAGGGAACTTATCGAGGTTCCAAGGAATCCGCTCGATGGTTGCTGACGCCCGACGCCAATACCAATGCACAAACGACCACTCTTTGCGCGGGATTCTCAAATTCTGTGCCCTCGGTCAGTGTAAATCGTTGCATGGGTACGCGGCACCTACAACATTGGGGGTGGACGCCCGGGGCATGTGGCGTTGTTTCTGGACAGCTTGCTTGACCCTATGTATTGAGACTCTGAGATGTTGCCCGATTGGAACTTTCGACACACCAGAACGGTTTCCGCGAAGCGGCCACTTCCATCATCGACTGACAAACAGAAAAACAAGCGGCGGCGAAGGTCGCAGATTGAACGCCTGGAAGTCCGCCAGTTGCTCGCTCGCGAAGTAACGGGAACACTTGCTGTTGACGACACTTGGTCGGGTACCATCGAAGTCACCGGAGACGTAACGGTACCCGACGACATCAAGTTGACGATCGATCCCGGCACAGTGGTCAAGTTTAGAACCGGTCAGTGGCTAAACGGTATCGGAACCGTGGACGCGATCGGGACCGCGTCGAATCCGATCATCTTCACATCGGTCCAAGACGACACCGTCGGTGAAGATTTGACGCCAGGCGTCGACGGCGTGCCCGCGGCGGGCGATTGGCAATCGCTGTACATGTCCAGTGGCGATTGGAGTCTGCAACATGCCGAAGTTCGCTACGGCGGTCGCAGCAACACCGCGGGCGTGACCATCCGCGAAGATGTCGACACGACGGACAACGGAGTTTCATTCTTGCGCGACGTTTCGATTTCGCAAAGCGGCAATGTCGGCATCGATCTGATCAGCGGCGATACCAAACTGACGCGAGTCAGCGTAACGGACAGCGCCAGCCTTGCGATCAAGCAGAACCTATCGGCAACTCCGGTGTATTCGTCGGTTACGGCAGATGGCAATGTGGGTGGTGATCATGTCGCGTTTGCTGGTGGCTCCGTCAATACCGACCGCACTTGGGATTTCGGAGGATTGCCTGCTCACGTGACGGGTCAAGTTCAGATCAATAGTCCAGGATCGTTGACGATCGCGCCCGGTAACGTCATCAAGTTCACCTCCGGCGCTTCCATCTATGCCAATTCGGGACCGCTGATTGCCGAAGGCACCGCGGACGCGCCGATCGTGTTCACATCCACGACGGACGATACCGTGGGCGGCGACTCCAACGCGGACGGCGATGCAACGCAGCCCGAAGCAGGACACTGGTTGTCGCTATATTTATGGCAAGGTGAGTCCTCGATTGCCCATGCGGAAGTCCGCTATGCCGGACGAAGTAACGCCGCGGGAATCAATATCGTTGATCGCACGACCAATGAGGACGGGGTGTCGGACTCGTTGTCGGACGTGCGTATCATCTCCAGTGGCAGCATCGGGTTGGAATTGTCGCAAGGCAATCCAACGCTCACAAACCTGACGATCGAGAACAGCGCCGGTGTAGCGATCAATCAAGCGTTTGCGTCACAGCCGGTTTATGACGGCGTCAATATGCGAGGCAACGCGGGTAACCACATTCGAATGGCCGGCGGCACTGTCACGACCGATCGCGTTTGGGACTTCGGCGGACTGCCGATTCACATGACCGGTCGAACTCAAATCAACAGTCCAGGGTCGTTGACGATTGCGCCGGGCAGCATCGTCAAGTTTGCCCTTGGCACCGACATCTTTGCCAACTCGGGACCGCTGATTGCCGAAGGCACCGCGGACGCGCCGATCGTGTTCACATCCACGACGGACGATTCCGTTGGAGGTGATTCCAATGCGGACGGTGACGCGACGCAGCCCGAAGCAGGACACTGGACGTCGTTGTATTTGTGGCAAGGTGAGTCCTCGATTGCCCATGCGGAAGTCCGCTATGCCGGACGAAGTAACGCCGCGGGAATCAATATCGTCGATCGCACGACCAATGAAGACGGGGTATCGGACTCGTTGTCGGACGTGCGGATCATCTCCAGTGGCAGCGTCGGGTTGGAATTGTCCAATGGCAATCCAACGCTCACAAACCTGACGATCGAGAACAGTGCCGGGGTGGCGATCAACCAAGCGTTTGCTTCCCAGCCGATTTACGACGGCGTCAATATGCGCGGCAACGCGGGTAATCACATTCAAATGGCCGGCGGCATCGTCACCACCGACCGCGTTTGGGACTTCGGTGGACTGCCGGTTCATTTGACCGGCCGAACTCAGATCAACAGTCCAGGGTCGTTGACGATTGCGCCCGGCAGCATCATCAAGCTGGCCCCAGGAGCCGACTTCTTCGCGAACTCGGGACCGTTGATCGCGGAGGGTACCGCGGCTTCGCCGATCGTGTTCACGGCCACGACCGACGACACCGTGGGCGGCGATTCCAACGCCGACGGCGATGCGACTCAGCCCGAAGCGGGACACTGGACGTCATTGTATTTATGGCAGGGCGAGTCTTCGATTGCCCATGCGGAAGTCCGCTATGCCGGACGAAGTAACGCCGCGGGAATCAATATCTCAGATCGCACGACCAATGAAGACGGGGTGTCGGATTCATTGTCGGACGTGCGGATCATTTCCAGTGGCAGCGACGGATTGGAATTGACTCAAGGCAACCCGACGCTGAAAAATCTAACGATCAAGGACAGTGCTGGCCTGGCAATCGACCAAGCGTTTGCTTCTCAACCGACTTATGACGGCGTCACACTACTAGGCAACGCGGGCGATCACGTTCGAATGGCCGGTGGCATTGTCACGACAGATCGCATCTGGGACTTCGATGGGCTGCCGGTGCATGTGACCGGCCGAACTCAAATCAATAGTCCGGGATCGCTGACCATTGCGGCCGGCAGCATCATCAAGATGGCCCTTGGTGCCGATCTCTATGCGAATTCGGGACCGCTGATTGCCGAGGGTACGGCCGCCGCGCCGATTGTGTTTACCGCCACGACGGACGATACCGTGGGTGGCGACTCCAACGCCGACGGTGATGCGACACAGCCTGTACCGGGACATTGGAACGGTTTGTTGTTTTGGCAGGGCGAATCTTCCATTGCCAATGCTGAAATCCGCTATGCCGGACGTAGCAGCATCGGCGCGATTGATGTGAATCGGTCGTCCGAGGATTCCGACTCGATCACCAGCGTGACGGTCTCGTCCAGCGCCAGCGACGCCATTCGGATCCGCGCTGGGAACCCAACGGTCAACGATTTTCGAGCGATTGGCACTGCGGCCAATGGAATCTCCGTTGCCAATGGATCTAGCGTCATCGTGACGGATTCGGATTTCTTTGGTGGCACACGAGGAATCAACTTAGCCAGTGGCGCATCGGCCATCGTCAGCGGCAGCAGCTTCGTCGGCCAAACGGAATTTGGCGTTTTCAACGCTGGAACTGATCGTACCAAGGCGGTGTTCACGGGGAACTACTGGGGCAGCGTCGGCGGGCCTCATGATCCCTCGGGTACGGACGGCTTCATCAACGACAACCCTAGTGGTACACCGGTCAGTGATCATGTGGACTACGGCGCGTTTTTAACGGTCCCCCCACGACCGATCGGTCCGCGCGTGTTAACGCTCGAAAGACTTTCGCCGTTGCCGCCTCCGCCCCATCACCGTTACGAAGCCGAAGGCAACTCGCAGGATGCAACCGGTCTTCGAAACGGAATTGGAACCAATAACTACGCAGCCGGTCGCACCGGCGGCAGCGCGTTCGCGTTGTTGGGTGGAGAACGAGTCGACCTGGGTACTTGGGCACCCGCGGCCGATTGGACTCTCGCAGCATGGTTGAAGCCCAGCACAACGCCCGCCACCGGACGTATCACGATTGTCGGTGGCAACGGTGATAGTCGCGACTGGTCGTTGGCCATCCGCGACGGCAACTACGTTGCGTACTACAAAAATGGCCAAACGCTTGATAGCGGAGTCGCAGTGACCGACGACGTTTGGACTCACATCGCCGCGACGCTGCGTGATGGTGTTCTGCACATCTATACCGACGGGGCACTGCGAAACAGCGTTGACACGGGTGAAGCCTATGAACCGTCAAGTTCCGGAACTCAAATCGGAAGCGATACGTTCAACAACGCGGGAACCTTCACCGGTTTGTTCGACGAAGTTTCGATCGTCGAACGAGCCGTCAGTGACGCAGAGATTCTTGCCCTTCGCGACGGCGGCGAGCTCGATTCGTTGCCTGCAAAGGAACGATTGCTCGTCACGTTTGATTCGCCGATCGTTGCTTCGTCCGTTGACTTGAGTGATTTAACGCTATCTGGGCCCACCGCCGTCGGCATCGAATCGGTCACGTCGCTCACAGATCGATCGGTGACGGTGGTACTTACCAACGTCATCAGCAATTCGGGCAGCTACACGCTTTCGGTCGGACCGCAAATTTTCGGCGCAGCCGGCACCGCGATGGACCAAGATCAGGATGGCACTACCGGCGAAGCGGTCGACGATGTGTTTACCGGATCGTTCATCGTCGACAACGCTGGACCGCGAATCGTTTCGCAAACTCCCGACGGCACGACGTCATCGGTGCTGACCAGCGTCACGGTCACGTTCAACGAAGCGATCGATCCGACAACGCTGACACAACGTGATGTGCAGTTGTTTGATGCCGCAGGCGTCGCCGCTCGCGATGCGTATGATCCCGATGCGGTGATCAGCGGTTTCAGCGTTCGCGGCATCGATTCGATTGGCACGTTTTCGGGATTGGCAGGTGCCGAGGCGCTGCTGGCCAACCCGAATTCACCGGGCCTGCGAGCCAGCGAGAATGTCACGGTCATCAACTATGGTCCCGAGGGACAGAATTTTGCCGACGACAACCTGAACCCGTTGGAAAGCTCAGTCGACGCCGATTACTTCGCCTTGGAAGCCACCGCGACGGTGACGATTCCAACGGCGGGCAAGTGGACCTTCGCGATCGGTTCCGACGATAGCTACGGATTGAGTATCGGCGAGTTCGAAGCCCAACGCTCAACTGGGCGGAGATTCGGCACCGACTTGGTGACGTTCGAGTTCGCGGCGGCAGGCGAATACCCGCTGCGTTTCGTGATGGTTGAGTTTACCGGCTCGTCTGGTTTCGAACTCTCCGCCGCCGCAGGCGAACTCACCGAATTCGATGCCGACGTTTTCAAGCTGGTTGGTGCCGATGATGGATTGCAAGTCGAAACCAATCCCGCCTTTCCCATCAACCCCATTCGCACGCTCGGTGTCGCGCCGACCGATGACACCAACACGACCTTTCGATTGTTCTTTCCGCCGCAACCGATCGACGGAGATTACGAACTGGTGATCCAGCCGTCGGCGCGTGACGTATCGGGCAACTTGCATGACCAAAACAACAACGGGGCCGGCGGCGAATCGGCCGACGTCTACATCAGCACCATTACCGTCGACCGACAACCGCTGCGAATCGTTTCACAGTCGCCGTCGGGCACGCAAGTCGGCGCGTTTGATTCGCTGGATGTCACGTTCAACGTTCCCATTGATGAAGGCAGTTTCTCCACCGGTGACGTTCGCATCACCGGACCTGCGGGGCGAGTTGCGGCAACCAGTATCGAGCGAGTCAACGACACGACTTTCCGTATCAATCTGACTCGCAGTACCGCCGACGGTGTTTATGAAATCATCGTCGGACCCGGAATCACCGACGTCGGTGGTACGTTGATGGACAGCGATGGCGACGCGATCGCAGGAGAAATCGAGGACCGCTACGTCAGCACTTTGACCGTTACGGGGGCCGGCCCGTTCGTTACGGACTTTACGCCTCGCGGCGTCACGCCAGCGCCGTTGTCATCAGTCAATGTGAAATTCAGCGAAGCCGTTGACTTGGCCAGCTTCACGCCTGTCGACGTAGTCATCACCGGCCCGGACGGCGTCGTCCCAGTATCCGGAATCACGTTCGACGGCACGTTGACCTACACCTTGTCATTCGCGCCGCAAACCACTTCCGGCGATTACTCGATTGCGATTGGTCCGAACGTTGTCGACGCTGGTGGAACCGCGATGGATCAAGACCAAGACGGCAACGCAGGTGAGGCGACCCAAGATGTCTTCACAGGATCGTTCCGTATCGATTCAGGAGGGCCAAAAGTCCTGTCGTACACGCCGGACTTCGTATCTCGGCCTTACGCGTTCATCGATGTGGTGTTTGACGAAGATATAGATCTGTCGACTTTCACACCGCAAGACGTTGCGATGATCGGCCCGAACGGCGTGGTTCCGGTCAGCCAGGTCGTTGGCATGGACATGAACAAGGTTCGCATTTCGTTTGCGACCCAAACAACACTTGGCGACTATTCGCTGATCATCGGTCCGGACATCTTCGATCCGTCGGGCAACGCGATGAACCAAGACGGTGACGACGTCTTTGGTGAATCCGACGAAGACACGTTCACCGCGATGGTCACGTTCGCAGCACCCGACCTAACGATCGATTCACTGACGGTTCCAACATCGGCAAAGAACGGCGACGTCGTCCGCATCGAGTGGACCGTTCGAAACGAAGGAGAGACAACCGCGATCAATCCGTGGACCGATCGTGTTGTTTTGTCGCAAGACAACATCTACGGCAACAGCGGCGATGTCGAACTGGGACGGCTCACTCAAAGCAGTGCGCTCGTCGACGGCGAGACTTACACTGCGTTTATCGACGCCACGATTCCGTTTGAAATTGAGGACGAGTACCACATTCTGGTCCGCACCGATTCGTCGAATCAGGTTTTCGAGTTCAGCGACGTAAACAATACGACCAGCCAACCCATTGCGATCGCGGTCGCCGACCCGCCGGCTGACTTGATCGTCGATGCGATCACCGTCCCGGCCAGCGGATTCATTGGCGACAACATTGACGTGACTTGGCGTGTTCGCAACGACGGCACGGCGACGACGATCGCGACGAGCTGGGTCGATCGCGTTTACCTGTCAAGCGACACCGACTTTGGCGGCGACATTTTATTGGGCAATGTGACGCACAACAGTTCGCTGGGATCCAATGCGTCCTACACGACGACCGGCACGTTTGTGGTGCCCGCGTCGGTCACCGAAGGCAACTACTTTGTCATCGTGCAAACGGATGTGACCAATCGTGTGGTCGAGCCGACTGCGGAAGGCAACAACACGACTTCATCGACCGCGTCGATCGCGATCAGCACTGCGCCGCTGCCCGACTTGGTCGCCAGCGGCGTCGAACTGGCGGTCGGCCAAACGCCGACGAGTGGCGAGTTGGTCACGGTCAACTGGACGATCGCCAATGACGGTGATAAAGCGGCGACATCGGACTGGACCGACGCGGTTTACCTCTCGTCCGACGACGCCTTTTCGACGGAAGACGTTCTCTTGGGCGAACTGTTCACCGCCGACGACTTGGCCATCGGCGGTTCGATTACACGATCGTTGTCGGTGCGTCTGCCGGAATTCGTCTCTGGCGAATATCACTTCATCGTCGTGCCCGATGCGAACAACGACGTCAACGAAGGCAGCGGCGAAGACACACCGCCAGCGGTTAGCGATGCGGTCGAAGTTTCGCTGTTTCCGTATGCGGACCTGACGGTATCGCAAGTCACTGCACCGGAGCTATTGGTCGGCGACCCGGTGGACTTGACCGTTTCGTGGACCGTCAAGAACGTCGGCGCCGGCCCCGGTCGTGTGAACACTTGGACGGACCGAGTGATCCTGTCGACGGATGACATTCTTGGCGACGCCGACGATATCGTGCTGGGCACGTTCACACATACCGGCGCGGTTCCCGTTGACGCCGAATACTCACGAACGGAAATCGTGCAACTGGCCAATCGTACCAACGGTCGGTTCACGCTGTTCGTGCAAACGGACTCTGGCGATGTCGTCTTTGAGCTCGCAGACGATGCGCCCAACGTCGGTTCGCCCGATCACTTCGTCGATGTGTCGCGGACTCCCTATAGCGATTTGGTCGTTGATTCCGTCAGCACGGCCGGCGATCCGGTTTCAGGGCAACCCATTGAAGTCAGTTGGACAGTTCGCAACAACGCCGATCGTGGCATCGCGACGACGGACCGCGATACGTGGACGGACAATGTCTACATTTCTCCCGATCCGACCGGTGCGACGGGACTGAAACTGATCGGCAGCAGCACTCGTGGCGGCGCGCTGTCCCTGGGCGGTTCGTATACGCGGACCGACAACTTCGTCTTGCCGCGAACCACCGGTGGCCAGCAATACGTGTTCGTTCGCACCGGCGGACCGAACGAGTTCATCTACAACTCCAACGCAGCGATTGCCGATGGGGGTGGCGGCAACCAAGCGCGCAGCGAAGCGATCGATGTCTTCCTGGTACCACCGCCGAATGCCGACTTGGTGGTGACCGATGTGTCGGTGGGTGGCGCGACGGAGTTCAGCGACGGCACCCAAGTCGAGGTGACGTGGACGATCAAGAACGAAGGCGAAACGACGGAAACGGGTTGGCGAGACAAGCTGTTCCTGCAATCGACCGGCGGCAGCGAGACTTACCAATTCGGAAAGTACGCGGTCGAGGATCCGATCGAAGCGGGTAAGTCGGTCACGCGAACTGAGGTCGTATTACTACCGCGGACCACCGGCCAATTTCGTTTCTTCGTTGATACCGATACGGACGATGTCATCTTTGAAACGGACAACATTCTAAACACCGGGTTTACCGATCCGTTCCAAATCAACTTGAAGGCACGCCCCGACTTGCAAGTCACCGTGCAGAGCGAGTATCCGGCCGCGATCACTGCGGGCACGATCTTGCCGGTCGAGTTCCGCGTGCGCAACCTTGGCACCGCGGACACGCCGTCGGCGGGCAGCCGCTGGAAAGATCGCGTTTGGTTATCGTCGTCGTCCAGCAGCACATCGGGCGCACTGCTGCTTGGTGAGCTGGATAATGGTTCGGCGTTGGGCTTCCCCGGTTCGCCCAACGGGTTGTCAACCGAGTATATGACGACGGCCAGCTTCTTGATCCCGCGCGCGATTTCTGGCAACTGGTTCGTATTGGTCGAAACCGATGCTCGCAACACCGTCGACGAATTCCCCAGCGAAAACAACAACCGCGCGGCCGCGGCTGTTGCGATCGATGCCAACCCGGTACCGCCACCCGATCTGGTCGTCACGTCGGTGCAAGGGCCTGGCGATACGTTCGACGATTCATCGTTCACGGTTCGCTATGCGGTCAGCAACTTGGGCGCGGGCCCGACCGATCCCGGATCGTGGACGGACCAAATTTGGTTGACACTTGGCAAGGATGGTCCAAAGCCCGGTCGCGGCGACCGCTTGGTCGGCACCTATCGCCACAGCGGCGTATTGGAGATTGGCGACAGCTACGAAGCCGAAACCACCGTGAACATTCCCGTGGGTCTGACCGGCCAATACTTCTTGACCGTTTACGCCGACGGCTACGGTCGTGTCTACGAAGCGTCATTCGCGTCGAACGTGAACCCCGATGCGCCGAACGATTTGGAAGGTTCCAACTACGGCAGCACGCCACTGAACGTATTGTTGACGCCACCGGCCGACTTGCGAGTCTCGACGGTGACGGTTCCCACCGGTTCCGATGGCAGCCCGCTTCCGATCGTCGGTGGCGAGAAACTGTCGCTGACCTGGACGGTGGACAATATCGGAACGGCCGCAACGGATCGTGAATCTTGGGCTGACGCGATCTACATTTCCGAAGACGACGTCTTCGATACCAGCGACCAATTGGTCTTTGCGCTGCCGCATTCGGGACGCTTGCAACCCGGACAATCTTATACACAAGACGCCGAGTTCACGCTGCCGCCGACGGCGCGGGGCAGCCACGTGTTGGTGCGAACGAACGTCGACCCGCGAATCGCGCTGACCCAAGAAGACAAGTTTCTCGATGAAGTCAAAGCGGTGTTGCAGCGAGTCGAAGCAGCCACCGGAAAACCCCTTGGTGAAACGAAGATCAGCGATCTGCAGAAGTTTTCGCAAACCGAGCTTCGCGCGATCCTTGCCGGACCGACCAACACGCTGCAACTGGTTTACGAAGGACCGTTCACGACCAACAACGTCGGTTCGACCGATATCCCCGTCGTCGACGCGCTAACCGATTTGGTTGTCGAAACCGTGACGGCAACGCCGACGAGCCAATCGGGCGAGCCCATCACGGTACGCTGGACTATCACCAACGAAGGCAACTATCCGGTTGCACCGGACACGAAATCGGTGTCTCAGCACGTGTTCCTGTCGAAAGACGAAGTCTATGACGCGAGCCGCGATTTCTATGCCGGATCGAAAGTTCACGTCTTCACGGACCAACTCGGCGCCGGTGAATCGTTCAATGACAGTTTGGTGGTCTCAACTCCGCCGGGCAGCAGCGGAACTTGGTATGCCCACGTGTTTACCAATGTACCCCTAAGCCGATTTGGCGATCCAATATTGAACCGCTGGGACCGTAGCGGGTTCCCCGGCTGGGTCGATTACCTAGCGGACAAACCGTGGGAAGACGGTAACAAAGAAAACAACTTCCGCGTTTCCAATCCGATCGACGTCGTGTACGCCGAAGCCGATTTGACGATCACAAATTTGGCGGCTGTGCCAGTTGATCCGGACAGCGGCAGTTTGATCGATGTGTCATTCACGGTGACCAACACAGGCACACGAGCGACACGCGTCGATGACTGGACGGATCGTGTGTTCTTGTCCGTCGACACATCGACGGATGCCTACGACATCGAACTGGGCAAACTGCGACATCGCGAGGTCCTGGACATCGGCGAGAGTTACGAGGTCAGCTTCCCCGTTCGAATTCCTGACAACATCGGCGGCGACTTCCATTTGATCGCGTTCGCCGATGCAACGTTTGGTAACGGAAGCTACGGTCGTCCGCTTCCGTATCCAGCGACCACGGGTCCGACGCGGTCGCTGCAAGTCAAAGACGCCGTGCTGGAGTTCGACGGCGAAGGAAACAACCAAGTCTCTGTGCCGCTGGTTGTTACCCTGGTTCCGGCACCCGACCTCGTTATTGACTCGTTGACTCACACCGCAACCGTCGACGTCGGTAACGACTTCACGTTCACGTATGTCTACAGCAACGACGGCGGCCCGGTACCCGATCGTCAAACTCCCTACTACGATCGCATCTACCTGTCTCGCGATCGATTCTTGGACGTGTCCAGCGATCACTTCGTGCGAGAGATTGCTCGTACGGATGCACTCGCCGCCAGCCAGACCGGATCGATCACCCAAACCGTTCGCGTTCCTCGCGGGCTTGTCGGTGACTACTACGTGATCGTCGCGACGGATGTGCCACGCGCATCAAGACCAGACGGCGAAGTGCTGGAGACGAACGAAACCAACAACATCATCATCAGCGAAACGCCGATGATCATCGTTCTGCCGCCGCCATCGGATTTGCAAGTCGTTGACGTTTCGGCTGCCGCATCGGGTCAGGTCGGCGACATCTCGTCGGTCAGTTGGACGGTACAAAACACGGGCGACGAACGGGCCAGTGCTCGCATCGCCGACGCGGTGTATCTGTCTGCCGACAATGTCTGGGACGTGGGCGACTTGCTGTTGGGCCGTGTCGACCCGATTGTCGCTCGCACGCTGAATCCGGGCGATACTTACACGTCGACGCTCGATTTCGAGATCCCGGCGACGCTTCCCGGCAACTACCGCATCATCGTTCGCACGGACATTTTCGACGATGTGTTCGAGGGCGAAAACAACCGCAACAACGACCTGCCGTCGGTCGAAGCGATCAACGTCACGGTGCCGCTATTGCGGCTAGACATTCCGCTGGCCGATCAGTTGGCCGTCGGCGTTTCGCGACTGTTCCAACTGGACACGTCGCCCGGTCAAACGATTCGCGTCGGCTTGGACAGCATCACCGACGTAGGATCGCACGAACTGTATGCGAAGCACGAAGCCCTGCCGAAGCCGTTCGACTTTGACGCTGCTTACCAAGGCTATTTGAAGGCCGACCAAACGCTGGTCATTCCGGAATCGCTCGGCGGTCGCTACTTCATCCTGGCCCGCGCCGGCATTCGGATTGATCTGGAAGACGAGACCTACGATCCGCGAACGCGAAACGAGTATCCCGTCGAGTTGACGGCGACTCGCATTCCGTTCGGTATCACAGGCGTCACGCCCGACGCAGGCGGCGACGATCGTTACGTCACGGTGACAATCACCGGCGCCGAGTTCCCCGAACAAGCGGCGGTGCGTTTGGTACGGCCGACGTATGCCGAGTTCGCGCCCGTGTCGGTCACGCGTGTCGACGCCACCAAGATCATTGCGGTTTTCGATCTACGCGATGCGCCGCACGGACTGTACGACGTTCAAGTGCTGCATCCCGATGGTCGCATTGCGATCGATCCGTATCGTTTCCAAGTCGAATCGGCGGATCCGCTGGAAGTCAACGTGGGTGTCGGCGGACCGAGTCTGGTCGGATTGGGCGAGACGGGCCCCTACGGTTTCGCCGTCCAGAACTTTGCCAACGTCGACACGCCGTACACGATCATCGAGTACGCGTTTCCCAACATTGAAAACGATTCGGGAATCATTCGCGGCCCGGCGCTCTCGTTCCAAACCGGCGTTCGAGGCGACGCGGGAACGCTTTCGCCATTGTTCGATTCGATTTCCACGTTCGACTCGTCCGACATTACACCCGAACTGAACTTGAACGGTGTGCTGACCGGTCGCGCAGTGGCGATCGATTTGCCGGCCAGCGGCGTGACCGAACTGGGCGGCATTGTGACTGTCTATCCGGGGCTTCGAGAAGAGCTGGAAGAGAATCCAAACTTTTTGGAGGAACTTAGCCCGATGGATCTCGAAGCCTTGGCGTTTGATTTCTACGTCACGGCTTCGGCAACCCCGCTGACCAGCGCTCAGTACATTGACTACCAACGCGGCGAAGCGGCTCGCCTGCGCGATGCCATCTTGGCCGATGACGATGCGCCGTCCGCTCTCGTTTCGATCGCTGGCGATGGAGATGCGTTTGCCGATCTGTTCTTGGCTGCGCTCGCCGACGTAGGGTTGCTCCGCGATGCCGACGCGCCGCCCACGGCGACGCCGACGTCGGACAATGTCAATCTGTTCTTCAGCGCACTGGGTGGTCTGCTGGGCGGTGACGCCGGATCGGGAATCATCGATGACGCCGCGGCCAATTTGGCCACCGCGGAATCGACGCTCATTTTATTGACCGAGCGCCTGCGTGGTTACTTCGGTCACACCGCCAACGTTCACAGTGGCGGTACCGTTCCCGATTTTGAAAAATACGACCTTGGCCTGGCCAATCCGACCTCGTTCGTCGCCTTTGAACTGCGTGCGGTTCAGCCGGAAGACGAGTTTGGCGTCGTCGCCGACGAGATCGTGTTCAACCTGGACGATCTTGGCCAACAGATCGGCGACACGGTCACGATCACCGGTCCAACCGGCGTCGGCGACGAGAACTTTGTCCCGTTTGAAACGCCGCTGCCGTATAGCGTCACGGCAACGTATGACAGTGATTCGTCAGAAGCGGTTCGCGAGATCCGTATCCTTGTGCCGCTGGATGACACGATCGACGAGCGTAGTTTCCAGCTCGGAAATTTGACGCTCGGCGGTCGCAACATCAGTTTGCCCCCCGGTCGTCCAAACTTCGTCGGCGAGTTTAATCTGACGAATGACGAAGGATACCAGTTGCAGGTCACGGCGGGTGTCGACGCCAACACGCGAGTGGCTTCGTACCTGCTGCGTGCGATCGATCCTCGTGACGGTTTGCCACCGGTCGATTCGGATGTCGGTTTGCTTCAACCGGGTGAATCGGTGAAGGTCACGTTCTTCGCCAGTGTCAATGACACCAACGCGGCCGGACAAACGGATGACCCGCAAACTGGTGACGCGATCGAGATGACCGCGCGCGTGATCATCGACGGTGCTGCGCCCGTGGACAGCGCCGTTGCTACCGCAACACTGGATGCGGTTGCGCCAACCAGCACGTTCACGGCAACATCGATCGGCAGCAATCGATATCAACTCGATTGGTCAGCCCTGGACGACGTCGGCGGCAGCGGTGTCGTCGCCCACTCTCTGCTGGTGTCCAACGACGGGGGAACTCGGTTTCGCAGCGTGCTGTATCGCACCGACCAAACGTCCTATGTTTACGAGGCCACTGCCGGCGCGACCCCCACGTTCTTGGTCCGCTCGATCGACGCCGCCGGAAATGTCGAACCCGTTGCCGAAGGCATTCGCGCGCCGCGATTGGTCGCCGACATCAACCTGGGCGGTGCCGCGCCGATCACGGTCGTGGTCACGCCGCCGCTGCCCAAAGCAGCGTCCCAGCCGACAACGGTTGCGGATCGGTTGTTCCAAGAATCGGCGTTCGGGATTCCATCACGAACCAGTGCGAATCAGCCCAGCAAGTTCGCGCGAGTCATTCGTCCGCTCGCCGCCGAGCGATTCGCCACGATCCCAGGGATTTCCGGTGCAAGCATTGGTGCGCTGGCGATGGCCGTCGGACCGGACGGCAGCGTCTACGTTTCCGGTGGCGCCGGTCGGAACCAGTTGTATCGAATCTCGGGCACCTCCGGCCAATCGACACGCATCGCAACGGGATCGTCGCCGATTTACGAACTCGTCTTCGATGCGGCGGGACAATTGTGGGCATCGACGGGCGGCGAAGGGTTGCTGCAACTCGACCCGACGACTGGTGCAGTTTTGGACCGCGTCGGCGCCGGCATTTCGCTAGGTCTGGCCGCTATCCCGGGCCAGAACGCGATCTACGTCGCAACCACCGGCGGCATCAGCCGTTTGGACACCGCGACCCGCAAACTGACCCCGCTGAGCGACATTCGCGTCGACGCGCTCGCCGTCGCCCCCGATGGAACGCTCTACGGAACGGCTTGGCCGGCCGGCGGCGAAGTGTTGCGGTTTGACTTCCGCGGCCGGGCCGAAGTGATCGCGACGATTG
The DNA here is from genome assembly GCA_049680385.1 of Rubripirellula sp. GTDB lineage: Bacteria > Planctomycetota > Planctomycetia > Pirellulales > Pirellulaceae > Rubripirellula. The sequence goes on from JBAUHR010000149.1 coordinate 29,304, forward strand.
CCGGCGGCGCTGAATCACTTGCCATCGGTGCGCCCGGATCGTTGCTTGCCGGCGCGCTGTTGGTCGGGCATCAAACCAGCGGACAAGTGTCTGTCGTGGATCCGCTTTCGCTGCGTCAAACCGTCATCGCCAGCAGCGGTACGGGGCGTGTCGAAGGGATCGAGTCGTTACCGGACGGACGATTCTTGGTCACGCAAGGCGAACAGGTCGATGTCTTCTTTACCGTCGCGGCGCCTCGCGTCGTCGACACCATCATTCGTGAGAACAACCGAGCGGCGTTGGTGTTCGACGTCGGATTGAATACCACCGATGCGACGAAGCCATCGAGTGCGACACGTGGTGCGAACTACACGTTGGTCAACAAAGACACGGGGCAATCCGTCGGCATCGGCGCCGTCCAGTACAACGCCGCATCTCGCACCAGCGAATTATTGTTCGAGTCGCTTGCACCGGCCGAGTACGAACTTCGTGTTGCCCCGTCCGTCGAAAGCGAACAGGGGATCCCGATCGGCGGCAGCGGATTCTCAACAACGTTCCGTGTCTTTGAAGACGTTTCGATCAGCACCAGCGTTTCCTACTCAGCAACTCGCGTCAACCGAGCCGACGGCACGTTGTTGTTCGACGTCATCGTTAACAACACCGCCGACTTTGACATCGCCGGTCCGATCAACATCATCTTCGACGAACTTGGCGATGACTCAGTCATCTTCTTTGGCAACGACGGCGCGCCCGCCGATGCCAACGGCTTCCAAGTCCTCGGCGATGGCACGGTGTTGGCTGGGGGCACGTCGTCGCTGCCGCAAACGGTCGTGATCGCGAACCCGAACCTGCTGGACCTGAGTTTCGATCCGCGAGTGCTGGCAACGCTGCCGCCGAACATGTTGCCGGAATTTGAATCACAGCCGGGGCTGACCGCCGCGGCCTCGGCCGAATACGAGTACACCGCGTCGGCGTCCGATCCCGACGGAAACCGGATCACCTACGTCTTGACCGATGCACCGGATGGCGCGACGGTCAATCCGGCGACCGGGGAAGTGTCGTGGAAGCCGACACGCGGATCATCACCGCTGAGCAGGTTCGAGTTGCGTGCCTACGATGCCCGCGGTGCCTTTGAACGTCAAACTTGGACGGTTGACGTCAGCGGTGCCAACCGCGCACCGATCATGGCGCCCGTGGGCGAGCAGTTCGCCACCGAGGGCGACTTGATCGAGATCCCGGTCAGCGGGTTTGATCCCGATGGCGACGCTTTGTTTTACTTTGCCGACAACTTGCCCGCCGGCGCGGTCTTCGATTCGGTCGGCCAAGCATTGCGCTGGCGACCGGGTGGCGATGACGCGGGCGTTTACGAAGGCGTGAAGCTGATCGCCAGCGACGGCTTCGTCGAAACCAGCGTGTCGTTCGACATCGTCATTGCGAACAATAACGTTCCGCCGACACTGGCGCCGGTCGCCGATCGCACGATCAACGAAGGCGATGCGATCACGTTCCGGTTGTTTGGCGATGACGAGGCCGGAGATCGACTGCGATACGTATCGCCGAATTTGCCACCGGGTGCGTTCTTGGATCCGAATACGGGTCTGTTCGAGTGGACGCCAGGCTTTGATCAACACGGCGTGTTCGACTTGCGGTTCTTCGCGGACGACGGAACTTCGTTGACTCAGGTGACGTCGACGCTAACGGTCAACAACATCAACGGCGCCGTTGCGTTCCCCGCGATCAGTGAATTCACGATCTTTGAAGGTCAACCGCTGCAAGTTCGTGTTGCCGCGTTCGACCCCGAGTTCCCCGTCGCACCCACCAATCCGCTCGCCACCAGCGAAGATTTCTTCGTCGACTTTGAAGGTCTGTTACCTAACCTAACGTACTCGCATGGCGAATTGCCGGCGGGCGCCACCTTTGATGTCGCACGACAGATTTTTGCATGGACACCTGCGTTTGACGCCACCGG
>JBAUHR010000150.1:0-1578 GCA_049680385.1 Rubripirellula sp.
CACTCACGCAATCAAACCATCTGCCGTGCCTCGGAAGCGAATAACCAAGAGATTCACGCGAAGGTCGGCATGCGGCTTTTACAAATGGAGACCAATCGGGCCGACCTCGGTGATCTCAAACGTTATCGCATTCAGTTTGATCGGCTCTCCACTTGATCGCTACGTCAAAAGGTGATGCAAATCATGACGATCGTTCGTTGGGATCGCGTGCCATCTGAGTTTCACTATTTACGTGACGTTGTTGAAGCGTGCGGCGAAACTCGCGTGACACACTATGACCCAATGGTCGGACGCCAGGTCGCGTTCATTGATACAGCATCTAACGAACAGCGTGATCTGATTCGATCGGCCAAAGATCAGGTTGAACGTCGAGAAGATCGACCGAGAATTGAACAATGGTGCGAGAATCCTGCTCAAAAGCGTCCGTCCGTTCGCACGGCGATTTGGCACATCCAAGGGATACTCTTTTTGTTTGATCAACTGGACGGGCACCAGCCTGAGGTGTTCGACGACGACTTTGTTGACGACTGATGCGTGTATTGCGATAACAATGTGGTGCACCGAAGGACGGCTTGCACGTTTTCTCAAATGGATAGTCAATTGTCCGTCCTCGGTGACCACTGCCGTTCTGGCGATCGAGCGACTTGGTATCGTGTTCGTGACTGAAATGTCAAATCCATACGATCCACCCGCATCGGTTCCGGTTTCGTCCAACAGACGCTCCGTGCGCCGCCTTCAATCAATTACGTGGCTGATCGTATTGGGCATCGCAATTGCGACCGGGACGATCATTGCCTTCGCAAACCTGCAATCGGATGACTCTACAGAGGACCGTCGCGACGTCATCGTGTTCTTTGTTGGCCTCGCTGTCATATTCGGCACCGCTGGTTCATACCTAACCTGCCGCTATATCGCTGGCAACATTCCGGCGTACTTCATCGCCGTTGCGTTGGGACTATTCGTCGCCATGCCATTGTTGGTTGGAGGTCCAAACTACACGGGTGCGCTCGCTTTGCTCTCGCTAATCGCTGCGGTTTCGCTTGTGACATCACTCACAACTGGATTGGTATTTCGCCGGATGCTACGATGACGACGGTTGATTGTCGTGCGTTTAGCTGCGTCAACAACAGCCAGAACCATGCGTTGGACCGAAGCCGGGCTTGCAAGGTTTTCTCAAGTGGATGCGTGGACCGTCCCGGCTCGGTCAACGCCGCCGTTACGTGATCGAATCGAACGGCTGACTCTTGGTCGTTGTGGTTGCTCTCAGCTCACTTCAGTTGCGCGGTCGATTGTTGCGTGGTCGGCAGGATTCGTGATTGGTGCGCGGTCGCTCATACCGGAAAAGTTGCGCGGTCAATGCGACTCTTAAACGCCAATGCCCAAGATTGGTGCGCGGACGAGAGTGCCCGAAACGGATGCGCGGTCGTTCATGCCCAAAAGGGTGCGCGGTGAAACTTGCTCGGTCCTACTTCGGTCGGCTACAATACTGCCCAACGTCGATCGGACTGGCTGATCGGCCTCCGCTTCGCCAACGCCGCGTCACGTAACCAGGCCGTGCACCGAAGATCGCGATGACGC
>JBAUHR010000151.1:0-7504 GCA_049680385.1 Rubripirellula sp.
TACTAAAGTATCGTTTGCTCAAGCCGGCGGCTTATGACCCGGAGAAAAAGTATCCGCTGGTGCTGTTCCTGCACGGCGCCGGTGAGCGCGGCGACGATAATAAGGCTCAACTCAAGCACGGCGCCAAAGAGTTTGCCCGTGCAGATCGGCGCGAGCAGTTTCCTGCCTATGTCGTTTTTCCCCAGTGCCCTGTGGGGTCTCGCTGGGTCGAGTCGCCATGGGATCTTGCCAGCGGCCGGGGTGAGTTCGCTCGCACTCCGTCAACACCCATGAAAGCGACGCTCGAATTGGTCGATCACTTGATCGCCACCGAGTCCGTCGATCCAGATCGTGTCTACGTCACTGGTTTGTCGATGGGCGGCCAGGGGACTTGGTTCGCGGCGGCAGCGAAACCAAAACGCTTCGCTGCGATGCTGGAAGTGTGTGGCGGTGGCGACCCTTCGTGGGCTGAAGACTATGCCGGCATTCCGGTCTGGGGTTTCCACGGACAAGCTGACAAGGTCGTGCCCATCGGACGAGGCCGCGAGATGATCGTGGCACTCGCCCAAGGCGGACATCACCCCGAACTTCGCTTTACCGAATATCCGGGCGTCGGGCACGACAGTTGGACTCGAACGTACTCGCGTGACGATGTTTTCGAGTGGCTGTTTTCCCAGTCCAAGTAGGCGTTTCAAAGGCTGGTCGCGATTGTTGGTGGCTGTCGGTCGGCGAAAACCGCACATTCGCACCGCGTCCACAACCCTCTCTGGCGCATTCTCGCTATGCCAAATTCGTCGCTTCCCCTGTCTGACTCTCGAGTGCCGGCCGAATGGGAACCGGTCGAATGTGTTTGGCTTGCGTGGCCACATGCGCCGGGCACTTGGCCGGGACTGTTCGACACCATCCCCAAATTCTATGCCGACTGGGTTCGCTTGATCGCCGAGTCCACGCCGGTCAGGATTTTGGCTATTGGTGACGTTGCAAAGTCTTGTGAAAAATGGGTCGGGGCGATCGCCAATGTCGACATCGTTGACGTTACGACCAACGATGCTTGGATCCGCGATTATGGTCCAACGTTCGTCGCCAACCAAAGCGATGGACGGATCCATGCGGTCGACTGGAAATACAATTCTTGGGGCGGCAAGTATCCGCCTTGGGACGCGGACGACGCAGCGGCAAAGCAGATCGCTGATCACGCAAGGATCGCGGTCCAGTCCAGCCCGTTGTGTGTCGAAGGCGGTGCGATGGAATTTGATGGCCTCGGCCGGTTGCTGACGACGCCCGAGTGCCTGATCACCGACACGCGAAATCCAAACTGGACGAAGGCACAAATCTCGCAAGAACTGCACCGGCGACTCGGTGTCACCGAAATTGTCTGGTTAGATGGTGGCGGACTCATCGGCGACGACACCGACGGGCACATCGACCAACTCGCTCGTTTTGTCGATGCAAAAAACGTTGTCGTCGCGGTCGCTGATGATGAAGACGACGCGAACCATCCTGGGTTAGAGGAAAACTATCGGCAACTGCACCTGTGGGCTGATGCAACCAAACCACGCGTCAGCGTTCACCGATTGCCGATTCCGCCCCAGCGTAAAATCGACGGGCAACGGGTTCCCGAGAGCTACTGTAATTTCCTGCGATTGGGACCCGATCGTTTGCTGGTGCCCACCTTTGGTGCTGCCACTGACGACCAGGCGATAGCGATTCTTGGCGAAGTGTCCGGTGTTCGGCCCGAACCGGTCGATTGTCGAAACCTGGTTTGGGGGCTCGGGGCACTGCACTGTGCAAGTCGTGAACAGCCCGCGGTAATCGGCCCGTAAATTCGGGATCAAGGTCAGGTTCTGCTGCCGATTGCATGCGTTCGGTCGGCTCGTTATCTCGGTCGGCCGGCTCGGCATTTGGCTCGGTTCCGCCCCGCATCCTACCCACCGGCGAAACGGTCAGGCTATAGTTCAATGCCCTGAATTTGCCCCCTGTATTTTTGAAGTCCCGTATTTTTGAAGTGATGCGATGTTGTGTTTGCGTGGATGTCTGGCTGGCTTGGTTATGTTCGTCGCCTCTGCGGTTGTATCCGTAGTGACGGCTGCCGATCGCGACGCGCTTTTAAAGCAGCCGTCCGCGGGGATCAATTTTACGTCGCCCGTTGACTATGCATCGGAATTGCCGCTGGTGGATGTCTTTCGTACGTCGCGGAAATGGATCTCGCAAACCGAAGGCGCAGCCTGGGGCAAAGGCCCCGAGTTGGAACTGGACGACCACGGTTATGTCACGAAACTTCAACCCGGTTCGTGGGTCGAAACGCCTGTCTGTAACATCGACGGTGGCCACTATCCCAGTGGTGTCTACACGTTGATCTATGACGGTGACGGTGAAATTGAAATCGGCGGTGCGGGCAAAGTTACCAAACGAAATAGTGCGGGAAACTACAGCGTCATGGTCGACGCAAGTCGCGGTCCAATCTGGGTTCGTGTTCGCCGCATCGATTCCGCAAACCATATCCGAAACATTCGATTGATCATGCCTGGTTTCCAGGACACCTATCAAGACAACCCATGGCGTCCCGGATTCATGAAACTGTGGTCGTCGATGAACGCGTTCCGCAGCATGGATTGGCAACACACGAATAACTCGACGATCGAAAACGCAGCCGACTTTCCATCGATGGACGATGCGAACTGGTCCGAGCGAGGTTTGCCGATCGAAATGATTTGTGACTTTGCCAATCGCACTCGGCAAACGCCGTGGGTGTGTGTGCCTCACTTGGCCACCGATGAAGCGGTTCGTCACATGGCAACGGTGATCAACGATTCGCTAGACAAAGACGCATGCGTGATCGTCGAGTATTCCAACGAAGTTTGGAATGGCCAATTCATGCAGTGCCAATACGTTCAACAGCGTGGCGTCGAACTGAAACTTGGCGATAAACCATGGGAAGCCGGTTGGGCCTACACCGGCAAGCGTTCGATCGAAGTCTTTAAGATTTTCGAAGATGTGTTTGGCGGCACGCAGCGCTTGATCCGCACGCTGCCATCGCAATCGGCCAACGCCTACGTGGCGGGTAAGATCGTCGAAGCGGCGCTGAAGGACGGTTCCGCCGATGCGCTTGCGATCGCACCGTACATGGGCATGAATGTTCAGCCGGAAAAGGTTGACGAAATCCTGTCGCTTGGTTTGCAGGGAATTTTCAAGAACGCAAACGACGAGATTTTGCCGGAAACGGTTCGTCACATCCAGGACAACCAACAGGTCGCCCAAAAGAATGGCTTGGCATTGGTTGCCTACGAAGCCGGCCAGCACTTTGTCGGTATCGGTCCAGCCATGAACAACGATGGCTTGACCAAACTGCTGCACGATGTCAATGCCGACCCGCGGATGGGCGATTTGTACCGGCAATATCTAGACGCTTGGTCAGAAAACGGTGGCGCGCTGATGTGCCTGTTTTCGTCGACTGGATCTTGGTCCAAGTACGGAAGTTGGGGCCTGACTCAGTATGCCGATGACGACCCGAGTGCGTCACCAAAACTAAAGGCCGTGTCGGATTGGGCCGAGTCCACCAAGTAGTCGTTCTTAGGTAGCCGTTCCCAGGCCGCTGCCGCGGCCTGGGAATAGCAGGAATCAATTCACAGCGAACTAGACGATTTCTGGGACTTCGTAGCCCTTGCGATACTGGCGGCGAAGCAACTTGTTCGCCGCTTCGCTGCCTTCGCCAGTGAACTGTTCCGTCTTGGTGTCCATCGTCAACATTGGGCTGATGTGGACTTGGTCACTGCTCATCGTCAAGTCATACGCTTTCAGGTGATCTGTCATTTCACCGACCAGGGTTTCCCACTGGGGCAGATCCACTTGTCCAACACGATCGCCGCTTGCCTGTTCGCCAGCACGGAACGCGATGTTGGCCAAATTGCACCAACCGGTGCTGTCGTTGCCGACTTCGATTTCTGCGTTCAAGATTGATCGGTCCTGGGTACGCACGGCTTCGATGAAGTTGGCTTGGTGGATGTGGTCGCCGCTGCCGCTGAACGAACGAATCTTTTTGCCGTCTTTGTCAAACGCAGTGCCACGACCGCGTTGGCCTTCGTAGCGACCGCCTTCGCAGTAGGCGACGTAACCGCTCGGTGGTCCCGGTTGCGCGGGGCTCTTCTTGCCGCCCGGATCCGCCGGCAGGTTCGACAATCCGATCACAACCGGAATCGCACCGGTGTCAAAGTAAGCGAAGTGAACGTTGGGAGTTTGCCCCGCATCGTTGTACGCAATCCGCCCGCCGCCGCCGAGAATTTGTTTTGGCAACGCGACCGAATCTTGGAAGACTGTGTTGCGAACGTCATCCAGAACGTGAACGCCCCAGTTGCCCATTTCGCCGCTGCCGGTGTTCCAATCCCAGTGCCAATCGTAGTGCAGTTCGTTGCGATAGATCGGTTGGTCTTGGGCTGGGCCGAGCCACAGGTCGTACGCTACGTCTTTGTCGATCTCGAGCGGTGTTTCACGTTTTCCGATTGGGCCGCGGATTCCGTATCGGTTCACACGCGCTGCTTGGATTTCGCCGAGAGCCTTGTCTTCGTGCAGGAACTTTTTGATTTCTGCTTGCATCGGATCAGATCGTTGTTGCGTTCCGATTTGGCAAATCCGGTTGTACTTGCGAGCTGCGGCGACGGTTTGTCGGCCTTCCCACTGTGAATGCGAAAGGGGTTTTTCGACGTACACGTCCTTGCCCGCTTCCATCGCCCAGATTGCCGCCAAGCAGTGCCAGTGATTGCAGGTCGCAACCACGATGGCGTCGATACCATCGGCTGCAATGATTTCACGCAAATCGGTGTAGGTCTTGGCTTTCGGAAAACGCTTTTTCGCCGCGCCCAAACGAGATTCGTCGACATCGCATAACGCGGCGATGTTGACGCCGTCAATCTTGTCAAAGCTGCCCATCAATTGGCCTGCCCGATTCCCACAACTGATGAATCCGACGTTGATTTCGTTCGTAGCGTTGGCGGCGCGTGATACGCGAGGCGACATCGCCGTGGCGGCGCCCGCGGCGACTGAGGTGGCGAGGAAGTGACGACGATTCAAACGGTTCATATCAAAAAATTCCTAGGAAGGTGTGAAAGGTGGTGGGTGGCCCAATTTCGGGCGTTCATTGTCGCTCAAATTGCCTGCCCATGCAGGCGGTGATTTGACATTCTAGGCGAAATTTACTTGCAACAAGTTCTACTGGTTTGCAGGCAGGAACTGCACCGCATCGACGACGACATAGCCGTTTGCTTGTTCGGTTTCAATTCGCACGGTGCCACTGTCGCCAAAATCGTAGACCCCCAGTTTGTGAAAGAGGCCTTTGACCGACGGTTTCTTGCGTTGGTTGACGCTCGATTTCGTGGTGCCGCCCAAGTGAGTCACGTTGACGGGCACATTGGATGCGCGATTGTCGTTTGGTGGATAGGACAACCGAACTTCATAGCGGCCGGGCTTTAAGTTTGCCTTGAACGTGGCGGACTTTGCTGTGTCTCGGTCGTTTTGGTTATGGCGGTAGCCGCCGTCCACATACGGTGAATTGGCCTCCGATGAATTCCACTGGCCGGTGAAAACCGCCGACGTGTCATCGATGACGATGCCGTCGAACTTGTTTGAATCGTTGCGATGGTACTTGTCGAGTTCAAGCACTTGCCCGTCATCGACGAGTCGCGCCTGCAGCGAGCCGTAGTCCAGGTCTTGAACGGCTGTGGCTTGGTCGATCGAAAGGCATGCCGCCGTGGCCGCCGATTGGCCCAAGACCATAAAGACCGGTTCCATGCGAATCGATCCAAACGCGATGTGGCTGGACGAAACACAAACGGGAACCAACAGATTCTGACACTGTGATTTTTTAGGCACAATCGATCCGTAGGCGATTTCGTACGGCCGCGGTGTTTTGACGCCAATGTCACCCTCGTTTTGCACGCGGCCATCGGGCGTGACGTATCGCTGGACGTTGTGCGAATCGAGAGTGTACGAACCCATGCCCACTGACGATGGTGTGTCGGCGCGATCCAAGCAATCGTGTTCGGTCATCACGTAGTCGCCGATCATGCGTCGTGCTTCGCGGATGTAAAGTTGGTGTGGCCAACCGCCCGTGTCGCGGAATTCGTCTTTGGGGAGTCCCCATTTCGAAACGGGCTCGCGAACTTCGGCGGGAACGCGAGGGTCGTTGGCCATGAAGTACATCAGCCCCTTTTGATACTGCTCGTGCTCGTCAACGATTGCTTTCCGGCGATCGTAATCGGCATTGGGGTAGTCGTAGTTCATGCCGATGTTGTCAGTGCTAAACGGTCCATGGTTGTTGGTGTCCGTTTTGTAATTGGGCATCGGGTCAAATTTGTTGAACTGATCTCGCCAACCATTGTCAAAGACTCGCAGCAACAACTCGTACTGGGACGCGTCGTAGCCGTCGGGCTTGGGGAATGGGATTCGGTTCTCGGCAACGTTGGTCAAGCACATGCGAAAACAGTAGGCTTGGATTCGGTCATCGCCGTCACCTCGCGTGCCCGGCGGGGCCGCTTGGATTCGAGGCAGCAATCCGCTGGTCGGGTCGCCAGGGACGACGTACGGATCGGTCGCTTCTTTGAAGAAGTGCGCGTGATGCAGTACCCCGGTCTGGATTCCGTTGAATGTCTCGTTGTACGTCGCGTTCGATTCGCGGCCGACATGGAAGTCGACGCCGGCGGCCGCCATCAGGTCGCCTTCATACGTTGTGTCGACGAACATCTTGCCGTGATACGTTTGGCCGTCGATGGTCCGGAACGATTCGATGCGGCCGTCCTTTTTTGTCACGCCGGCGTCGCTGCGATCAAGCCACTGGTTTCGCCGCACAGGAATGGAGTATTCCGCGAGCCAGTCTTCGAAGATTTGTTCGGCAACGTGCGGTTCAAAAACCCACATGGTTGAACCGTCGCCCGCCGGCCCAGGTGGACTTTGATTTCGGTTGCCGAATTCAGACTGCGATTGCTGCTTCCAAGCTTCGGGGCGTTGATAGTGTTTCCAAACCCGATGATAGAATTGCCGGCTCAAACCGCCGATGGCATCTTTCTTGCCCGTGTCGGTCCATCCCAATCCGCCCGAGGTCAAGCCACCCAAGTGCGTGTCGGGACATACGATGATTGCTGTCTTTCCCATTCGAACGGTTTGAACAGCCGTCGTGATCGCGGCGCTCGTTCCGCCATAGATAACGACGTCATAGGTTGTGTGATCTTCGGCGACGCAAAACGATGGGCACAGGCCAATCGCAATAGCGATCAGGCACGCGGCAACGGCGGTGCGTCGGTTACTGGGGGACGGCATAGGATTCATGGGTAGGTCTTTGGTGGGGCGGTACAGGCGTGAGTGTATAGGTAGCGAAACTCGTCAACGGATTGTCGTTTTATGCGTTGGTTCAGAAACAACGATCAGGTTAACGTCGCAGAACAGGACGCTAGCGCGTTCCGGCTGATTAAATCGACAACCCCTCAAAGGTTTGTCGAGTTAATCGTTTGACCGTTAGCCGCAGGCGTGCGTATTTCCT
>JBAUHR010000152.1:0-5638 GCA_049680385.1 Rubripirellula sp.
TTTTTGTTGTGGTTGGATGATGATTTTGGGAAACGGCCGCAACGCGCGAAATAGCGTGGCCGTGATGGTGGCTTGGTGAGCGTGCGATCTAGAACGCACGTTCCCCGACTGAGCTGCGGTTTCGGAAGTAACGAACAATTTCCAGCCCAATGCCGCCAATGTTCATCATGCCCATGACCATCGAATTGCGACCGCCCAGCTCGACGGCCTTTTCAAAGATTTCTTGTGGCGAATCGTCTTCGGCCATCACCAGTTTGCGGTGGTCCAGACCTGCCGCGGTGGCGTACTTTGCGAAAATGTACGTCCCCGACCCAATCAGAATGTAGTGATCGGCCGGCCGCCATTTCGCACACACTTCGGCCAACTGTTTCGAGCGATCGGGGCGGTCAAACCGACAGTTGAAAATGATGATTCGCTTGGCTGAATCGGGATAACGATCGCAGGCCATGTCCCAGATCCGTTCGGTCGACTCGGGGTCGTTGGCCGCGAATCCGTTGACGAATACAATCTCGCGTCCAAAGAAATTGATCTCGGCCGTCGTCATGATGCCCGGGTCGGGCGTTGCTCCCCACATGCCTTGCAACGCCTTGCTGCGGTCGACATCAAGGTCTTTCAGAACTCGCAGGGCAAGTGCCACGTTTTCAGCATGTTCGATGAACGAGAACTGAGAAAGTTCAAGCGGCGTGATCGCGTTGACTTCGTCCTCGGTAACCGCAATCAGTTCCGTGTTCCGTTCGTCGGTGACTCGCCGGAACGTTTCCAGGTGACGTCGCTCGGCGGTATACAGGCGGCCGTTCTTGGGGACCATGCCTAACAACGCCAGCGCGACGTCGTGTTCGGTCGGGCCCATCACATCCAAGTGGTCGGCGCGAGCATTGGTGATCACGGCATGAGTTGCGTGAACGAGCCGGAACTCGCACAGCCATTGCAGGTACGGAACCAGCGCCATGCATTCCATTACCAAGGCTTCGCTTTCCTCTTCGGCCGCGGCCCGGACGATCCGGATCTGTTCAATGACATTGGCGCGAGCCGGGCGAAAGACCGGGTACTCCGATCCGTCCGGCAGAATCATGCGAGCCAATGTGCCGGTCGTCTTGGCACAGGTGCGAACTCCACCGCTTCGCAGACCAGCGGCGATCAGTCGTGTGACTGACGATTTGCCGCGAGTCCCGTTGACGTGGATTCGCAGCGGGATGGTGTGGAGCCGACGCTGGTGGACCAGCGATTCGAGTGCTCCGAGACCGACTAGCGCACCGGTAGTGCCTAGAAGGGCAAGTGATCCGTCCATCGAATTGTGTTTGTTTGCCTTCGCGAATGCGAAAAATAGAGTGGTCGATCCGCCACGCTCGGATGCCGACAGAAACGGCACGCTCAAATTGAAAGCTGGAACCCTTAAGATTAGACCTCGGACAAAAACATCCCGAAGCGAATTCCAGCAGGTCGTAATTATCGCATTGTCCAGGCGGTGGTCTAGCGGGCAATTTAAAATTTTGCCTTTGTTGGTGCCTTTTGCGTCGATCAGCCGGTTATCTGGGATCGGTTTCCAAACCTTTCAGGTAACGTCGACGACCTTAATGTGGTTCCAGTAGCCGCGTCGCGGCCATCGCGTCCTGGGACACCCCAATGTTGGATCTGGAAGATTTTCCGTGGAACATTTGTCCGTTTCCCCGAAAAAAACGGTCTTGGCCCGGTTTCACGAAATCGATTAGACTTCCCCGACACGCTCACACGATGTGAGTACGTCATGACAAGCAGGGAGGGATCCAATGCCGGGCGAGTCATTCCGCTTCATTCACGCCAGCGACTTTCATCTCGAGACTCCTTTGGGAGACCTCGATTCGCTGCCGCCACACCTTCGCGAAGCCATGGCCGAGGCTGCTCGACGCGCCGCAGCGGCTGTCTTTGAAGCCGCGTTGGTTGAAAACGTCGATTTTCTAGTCTTGTCGGGCGACTTGCTAGCGCCACAGGCAGCCGGGCCACATGGCATGTCGTTGTTGTTGGACTACTTCGACAAGCTGCACGCCAAAAAGAAGCCCGTGTTCTGGACGGCCGGCATTGCCGACGATCCCGCCAAGTGGCCCGAAGCAGTACCGTTGCCACCCAACGTCACGATGTTCCCCAAAAACCGTGCCGTCGCGATTCCCGTCGAACGAGCCGGACGGACGATCTGCTGCGTCGTCGGCCGCAGCGCCGACGGACGCAGCGTGCTGCATGTGCCCAGCTATCGCACCGACCCCACCGACGAGTACACCGTCGCGGTCGGTTACGGCACGGCCGACGCCAACGCGCTTGCCGAAGGGCGATTCGATTACTGGGCACTCGGTGGCGAACACAATCGCGAAGTCATCGAAGGCGGTGCCGAAGGTGCCGCAGTCTACTGTGGTTCGCCGCAAGGCCGATGCTTGGAAGAATCCGGCGTCCACGGTTACTCGATCGTCGACGTCGACGCCGACCGAACCACTCGGGTGCATTCGATTGAATGTGACTCGTTCCGATACTGCGAAGTCGCGCTGACCGCGGCAGACATCAATGCAGTTGGCGGCATTCGTAACGTGATGGGCGAACGCATCGTTCGGCTGCAACACGAAAACGGTGGTCGTAACTTGTTGGTGGGCTGGGACATTTCAATCACCGACAACGATTCGATGTTGTCGATTGGTGACAGCGAAGAACTGTTGTCGTGGGTTCGCCGCGAATTCGGTCACGGTTCGCCATCGGCTTGGACGTGTCACTTGAAGGTCCGTCCACCACGCACTTATCCCAAATCGTGGAATGACGAAGACACCATTTTGGGTGACTTTTTGCGAGCTTCGGAAAAGCATCGCAAGTCGGACGGACGCGATCTGAATCTGGCGCCGTTCACCGAAGAATCGTTGTCGGGATCCGCTGCGATGCCGTCAACGACCGCGACAATGCTAGCCGAAGTTTCGCCTTCGGCCCGCGCTGACTTGCTCGATCAAGCCACCCTGCTGGGCGTTGAACTGCTCCGTGGTGGCAAGCCAAACCTGGTGCAAAAATCATGAGAATCAAAGACATCCAAGTTGACGGCTTCGGCGTTTGGTCGGGACTATCGGTCGACTCGCTGCCCGACGGCATGACGTTGTTTTACGGTCCCAACGAGGCTGGTAAGACAACGCTGATGCAGTTCGTCCGCGCGATGCTTTACGGATTCACACCCGATCGCCGCGAAAAGTATTTGCCGCCCGTTCACGGCGGTACGCCGGGCGGTGCGATCCGAGTCACCGGTCCCGGTGGCGGCTACCAAATTCGCCGCCACAGCCAATTAACCGACAATGGTGTGACGGGCCAATTGACGGTCACCGGACAAGACGGGTTGAGCCAAGGCCAGCACCGTTTGCAAAGCCTGCTTGGGCAAATCGACGAACCGATTTTCACCAACGTGTTCGCGATCGGCATGCGCGAACTGCAAGAGTTATCGACGCTCGATGACACGTCGGCAGCCGATGAACTGTACAAGTTGTCCAGCGGACTGGACCGAGTCTCGTTGGTCGACGTGCTGCGCAATTTGCGAGGTGGGCGCCGTGCCTTGGTTGGCAAGGCATCGGCCGACGACGAAGCGGAAGCCGCCAAGTTGTCGACGCTGATCACCAAACGTGAAAAGCTGCGTGATGAAGTCGCCGTGCTGACTCGTGGCGGTCGCCGCTGGAGCGAACTGGCATCCCAACGACGCAGCCAACAGCAAGAAATCGAACAGCTAACCGAGCGCATGGGCGTTTGGGAACGCGAAGGACGAACCGTCGAAACGGCCACTAGCGTTCACGAAGTTTGGCGTAAACGCGAACAGATCATCAAACAGATCGCTGAACGCGAATCCGACATCCATCTGCCCGACGAAGCACCCGGCCAATTGGTGCAAATCGATGCGATGATGGAGGAACGCAAACAGAAGATCGAAGAGATCAAGTCGAAGCGCCGCGGACTGCGTGACAAGGCCGGCCAATTGCCAGTCAGTCGCCGCATGTTGGATCTGCAAGGCAAGATCGAAGCCGCTTCGCAACAAGCAACCTGGGTCGAGGCGCTCGAAGAACAAATCGAACGCATCGATGGCCAAATCGAAAAAGCCAAAAAGCAACTTGACGCCGATGCTGACCGATTGGGACTGGACGAAGAAGATCGCGCAGCGCTGCTCAGTGGCGACACAAGCCAGTTGCCTGATCTGTCGCGACAAACGTTGGCGGCGCTGTCCGAACCCGCCAAGTTGGTCAAGGAACAAGCGTTTTTGCTAAAGCAGTTTCGCGGCCAAGGTGCTGATCACAAAACCCGCGCCGACAAACTGAACGAATCTTTGTCCGAAGTGCTGCTGCGAGCGCGTTCCACCGATCTGCAGGAAGCCATCCGCAGCCAAACCGAAATGGTGACGGCGCTGAAGCACCGCATCCAAGTCGGCGAGCATCTCGAAAAACTCAAGCGACACTACCGCGAACTCGAACGCGAAACCGTTGACCTGACGACTGACGAAGTCTTGCCGGTTGACCGTTTCATTTTGCTGGCCGTACCGTTCATCGCTGGCGGAATGGCGATGATCTATGGATTCGCCAACTTCTTCAATATCCAGTGGTTGGTCACTCGTCCGGATCCGACGTGGGGCATGCTGTGCATGCTGATCGGGTTCTTGGCACTGCTTGCGTTCTATTGGGGTCTGGAGAACGGCAAACGTTCAACGTCGCATGATCGTGAAGACTGCGAACGTCAAATCGATACACTGCGCCGACAGATTCGCGAAATCGAAGGCGAACGATCGAGCATTGACTCGACCATGCCGACCAGCAACGAGTCGTTGGAATTGCGAGTTCGCGAAGCCGAGCGATTGCTGGCGGATCTGAATGCGTCGTTGCCGGTTTATCACAGCCACCAAGCGGCAATGGAAGCGTACAAGTCATCCCGAAGTCGCGCCTCGAAGGCAGCCGACGGATTGAAGGATGCTCGGCGTCAATGGTCAGGAACGCTGGAAAGTCTCGGCCTTTCTGAATCGCTGTCGCCATCGAGCGTCCGGAAACTTGGCGATGGATACGAGACGCTGCAAGCCAGTCGCCGTCGGCTGGAAGAATTGTCGGCCGAGAAGGAACAGCGTCGACGCGAACGCGCCGCAATCGCCAAACGCATCGAAGCGTTGTACTTTGAAGCCTTGGAAGTCAACGAAGAAGCGGCCCGCGAGTCGCTGCGTGAATCCGACGATGACTACTCGGATGACAGTCACGTTGATCGGCTGGTGGGACGAAATACCGAACAGAGTGACGATCGTGGGAATGATCGAAATGGGTCTCGCAAGAGTGACCGCAAACGTGATCGTGACAGAGACCGAAATCGCGACGAACGCGGTGATCAGCAATCGGATCGGCAGTCGGACCGGCAGTCGGATCGGCAGTCGGATCGACGAACAGAGTTCGCATCATCCCGTATGAATGCACGGACCAGCCCGCTGGATCAACTGAACCATTTGCACGAAGAACTGTCGCGACAATCGCACTGGATCAAGCGGCGTCGCGAGTACAAAGAGGCCGACGTCCAGCTCAAGCGTCAGCAGAGCGTGCACCACCGGGCTCTTGAACGGGCCGAACAACAACGTCGTGCTTTGTGGGCAAAGTGCGGTGTTGCGACGCCCGAACAGTTCTACGAG
>JBAUHR010000153.1:0-7211 GCA_049680385.1 Rubripirellula sp.
AAACGACTGCAAACGGTGGACGTAGTTGATCGTTCCGTCGAGTGGATCGACGACCCAGCATGGCGGGGCGTCTGCATCACCACGACGTACGTCAGCGGGCGGGTCGTTTTCACCTTCTTCTTCGCCGACGAATGCATAAGAACTGAACGCGTCCATCAGGATGCCGCGGACGGCCTTCTGCGACGCCAAGTCAGCATCGGTGACCAGGTCTTTCGGAGCCTTTTCTCGTACGACGCGGTCGTCCCGCCGGGCCATCAACTCGACCGCGCCCGCGCGAGCGGCGGCGATCGCAACTTCAAGGTGTTTGGCATCCATTAAAGATCAAGTCCGTCGTTTTCGTTTTCTAATCGGCGTAACTCCTGCAGCCACACTCGAATGTCGTTGTCGTACTCGGTAGCCATGTCGCCAAGGATCAATTGACGATGGAACGCTGCGGCGCCTTTCTCGACATGCTCGGCTGCTTCGGCGTTGGGAAACCGGCGATTCGGGTCCGGCGAAATCAAGCCGCCGATGAAGTTCATCAGCAACTCGTTCCGCAGTACGTCTTCGGGCAATATGGCCGAAAGATTTGCAGGTAGCTCGCGTTTAGCCTGCAACAGGTCCCGCATCTTGGATTTTTGTTCAAACGGAAGACGTCCGCTTAGCAGTTCGATCAGAACATAGCCGACGCTGGCCAAGTCACTGCGCGGCGTAGCTTCGCGGTTTTCGAGAACTTCTGGCGCTGCGTATAACGGAGTACACTCTCGGTCGCGCGGCGGGTTTCGGTAATCGATGGCCGAACCCATGTCGATCAGTTTTGCGTGACCGCTTCGTTTCAGCATGATGTTGGATGGTTTTACATCACCGTGAACGATGCCTTCACGGTGCAGAGCCGCAAGTGCGGCCAAAATTTCTCGAACGATTGCAACGGCAACACCGGCTTTGAAGCGAGATTGGTCGACGCCCCCGGTCAAAATGACTTCGTTGATGTATCGCCAACGACGACCGCTGACGTGCCCTTGCAGAAGGTGTAAGCAACGTGGCGACATCAGTTGGCGAAGGTCGTATCCGTCAACCCACTCCATCATCATGATTCGAACGCGCTCGCGTTCAAAAAAGTTCTGAACGTCAAGCAGATTGTCGTGCTGGATCATGGCAACGCGTGCGGCAATCGATGCGACCCGCTGCATTGCTTCGGTGTAAGCCGATACGCCATTGTACCGTTCCGGCGAAAAGACTTTCATTGCCACGGGGACCGTGAATCCGTCGGTGCCGCGGTATTCCGTCAAATAGACTTCGCCCTGACCACCACGTCCGAGCATTCGTAGCAAGTGATGGTGACCTGTCCAACTGACCTTGCCATCATGCGAGAGGCGATCATACGCCTCCATCAACTTTGGGTCCGACTTTGAAGCAACGGAACCTTCGGCCGTGATCGTCGGATTTGGTTCGAAGCGTGTGGTGGATTGCATTGAAAGGACGTCCATCCGTGATTGTGGTCGGTTCATGCGCTGCTGGCATGTTTCGGGTCAGGTCAAACCCAGATATTTGCTCGACCGGGTTGGGAACACATGGTCACCATGTGCGGTTTGTCTCAGCTAGAGGATCAGTATAGACGACGCGTCGCGAACGGATGATAGAGAGCAGGCAAGATCACGGTTCTTCTCTGTTTTTCGACCATCGCATCAAAACGAATCTGCTTGCAGTGACTAAAGCGACGTAATTGCATATTTACCGCTCGATAATAACTCGCTGAGCTCCCAGTGGCGACATCGGCCACTAAAACCGACGCGCAGCGACGGGATCGTTGCCCATATGAGCACGGCCAACCAGGATTGCGACCAACGCACCGGCAACGAACCCGCCAATGTGAGCCCACCAGGCCACACCACCGGCTTCTCCGCTCGCTGACGCCGACAAACCGCTGAACGTTTGTAGGGCAAACCAGATTCCCAGAAACACGGGCGCTGGCAATACAAAGACTTGCAGAATGATAAAGATCGGCAGCACGGCTTGGACACGTGCGTGGGGGTACAGCCAAGCGTAGGCGCCCATCACGCCAGCGATGGCACCGCTAGCACCAATCGTTGGTATCGGGCTAGTCGGGTCCGTTACGTAGTGAGCGATACCCGCGGCGATGCCAGTCCCTAGGTAGGCAACCGCGTAGCCCACATGGCCAAGCCGATCTTCGACATTGTCGCCAAAGATATACAGGAACCACATGTTCCCCAGAAAGTGCATCCATCCACCGTGCAGGAACATGCATGTGATCATCGTCATCCACGGCGCGATCACAGCAGGTTCCAACGTATGCTCGACGGTGACCGTCTGGATTCCCTCGGGCGTTCGCATTTGTGCTTGGTGTTGCAACGTCGCAACCGCACTTGGATCCGAGACGCGCAGCGGCACCATCCCAAATGATTCGGCGATCGTGCCTTGTGGTTCGCTCAACTGAGCGATGAAAGCGAAAGCGCAGATTGCAATGACCGCATAATTGACGATCGGCGTTGTTCGGCTGGGGATGTTGTCGCGCAGTGGAATCATGGGGTCGCATTATCGCCGGGTGGCGATCAACGGCAACCCAACCCATTTCGGATTGCGTTAGCCAACTCGGATTCGAAGTCGCAACTTGAAACGGCGAAGAATTTAGCGGCGGTCGGACGATCCGCTTCAACGCTTTTGGTTCGAGCGTTTAACCTTCGAGCGTTGAATCAAGGAAGGTTCTGAAAACGAAATCAGGAAAAGAAAGAAACACGACCGGTCGTGCCTCATGCAGGCCGGTCGCGAATCACTGCAGCGCACGTTACCTTTCGAAAATCCTTTTACGGCAGGCGACGACGCAACTCAAAGAGTGAAAGCAGAAAGAGAGGGTGACATCCATGTGCGCAAGAAAACTTGCCGGTGCGTTCCGTCGTTACCACCCCTCGAAGTTTGGCTGACCGCGTCCACTGCGATCCTCCGCGGTCGGTTCAATTCATTTGAACGTTCCATGGTCGGTTTCGACAACTATTTCAGTGTCGACTTTTGTCCGCTTGAAGCATCGTTAAACGATAGCGGAAATCGATGAGCGAGGAGGCGGTTGGTTTGCGATCGGAGAAAAGCTTCCAAGCGGAAAACCGAGGGATGCCAAAGTCTGTTCGGTACCCGAACGATGCATCGCACACACCCAAAAAAAGTTTGAAAAGTAAGTTGCGATTCGCTGCGGCTTTCCGCTCGCGTTCCGCACTTGGAACGGGAGAGAATTTGGCGTCGTCGCAGACGAATGTCAACAACAATTTGACGCAACATTTTTATTTCAATGCAGGCGAGAGACTGAAAGGCAATGAAACACGGTGTGACATCGGCCAAAATTTTTTTGTTCGCGTCACGCAACACAGCGAGCGCACGCTAGGTCAAAATGATGCACCGTTCTGATCCGACGATGCTTTCTACCAAACGACCTGCGATGCCTGATGATGACTTCGATTCGAGTACCAGCGATGCGGTTTCTCGCAATCAGATTCCCGACGAAAAAATGCTGGCAAATGAAAGCAATGACGTTGACGCTGCTCATTGGTGGGCGAACGAATACGTTGACGCAATGCATCGTGAACTCGGTCCTTCGGCATGCCGAAAACTTTCGATTTATCGACTGCCAAGTGGTTTCTATTTGACGGTGATCGTACCCGTGTTCGACGAACATAAAACGATCGCAAGCGTTGTGCATCGTTTGCGCGAAACAGGAATGCCAATGCAAATCGTGCTGGTCAATGACGGCAGCAGTGACGGCACGGGCGCCGTCATTGACCAATTCGATGGCGATCCCGATATCGTCGTTCGACATCATGCGGCCAATGCAGGCAAAGGTGCAGCAATACGGACGGGCGTACGTGCTGCGACCGGCGACGTGATCGTCATCCAAGATGCGGATCGAGAATACGATCCGTCGGATTTTCGTGCGCTGTTGCAACCGATTTTGGCGGGAGAGTCTGACATCGCCTACGGCACTCGCTACGGTCACTGCGACCGATCGTTGTCACCTTGGTGGCATCAGGCCGTGAACGGCTTTATCACGATGCTGGCGAGCCTTGCGGTTGGGATCCGGCTTAGCGATGTCGAAACGTGTTACAAGATGGCGCGACGAGAGCAGTTCGAGGCAATTCTTGACGAACTGCAGGAAGATCGATTCGGGATCGAGATCGAAGTTACGGCGCGTTGGGCTCGGAAAGGACTTCGGTTTACCGAGCGTCCGATCCGCTATCATCACCGTTGGTACGACGAAGGCAAAAAGATCGGTTGGCGAGACGGCATCAGTGCATTGCGTTGCATTGCAAAGTACGGACTGTTTCGCCAGTAGACTTGCCGCTGCTTGATGCCATTTTCATGGCACGCGCGTGATGGTTTTGCGCTCTTTGACCGGATACCAGTTTTCGATTTCGCGGGCGAGTTTTTCGACGACTGCGGGATTGTCGTTTGCAAGGTTCGTTTCTTCGGCTGGATCGGCGATCAAGTCAAACAGTTGCGGACCCTTTTCGGTTCTCGGGTGAGTGCTTGTGTAACGATTGGTTTCGCCGTCATAGGTCAGCAGCAGTTTCCACTTGCCTTCGATCACCCAGCGGAATAGCAGCGAGGCTTCGGGATTTTCAACGTCGGCGATGTCGTGCGCAAAGCTTTCGCCAAAGATTCTTTTACGCGTGATTGCAGCGCCGGATTCCAGATTGGGCAATAGGTTCAGTCCTGGTAGGTCGTCTGGGATCGCTTGACCGGCCGCGGCTAACATGGTCGGTGCGATGTCTAAGCTGGTCGCCAGTTCGGTTCGTTCACCGGGCGTGATTTTTCCAGGCCAACTGTACATGATCGGCGTGCGGATTCCGCCTTCGTACGGCGTCTGCTTTGACCGCATCGCGTACTTGCTGCTGTTGGGATCTTGGATCCAACCGTTGTCGGTCAGGTAGACGAACAGAGTGTTGTCGTGTTGGCCTTTGTCGTCGATCAACTTCATCACTTCGCCGCACGTCTCGTCGAACCATTCGCACATCGCAAAGTACTTGGCAACCGAATCGGATCGCCCGTCGGTTTGGTACTTTGCTAGGATCCGTTCAGGCGGATTGTGTGGCGAGTGAGGCAGGAACGGTGCGTACCACAAAAAGAACGGCTGTTGCGCCGCGACCGCTTTGTCAACGAAGTCCGCGATCGGTGCAATGCCTTCGCGGCCGATCTTTAGCCCATCGTCGCCGTGACGTCCGCCGGGCTTGGGGAAACCGCGGGTCATTCCGTCGGTAAAGCCGGCGTTGGCGTAACTGCCTTCCCACAGTTTGCCGCTTTGGTGGCTAAGGTAGCCGCGTTTGCCAAGCAGTTCGGGAACCGTGTCGAAACGGTCTAGATAAGAAATCAACTGAGCGCGACGTGCGTTGTACAGTTCTGAATCCGGCTTGGCGTATTTCGGCGACGGGTCGTTGCCGGTGATGCCGTGCGTCGACGCGTAATGGCCTGTTAGCAGTGTTGCGAGCGACGGGCGACAGAGCGCCGTCGGCACGTATCCACGTCGGAACACAGCGCTGCGACGTGCCAGGGCGTCGAGGTTCGGCGTCTCAATCGCGTCGTGCCCCATGAAGCTATAGTCCGTCCACGCTTGGTCGTCCGATAGCAGCAAGACGATGTTGGGCGGTGTTTCCGCTTTTGTATGGTACGGAGCGATTGCGAACGACAGCAGGATTAGGGACCAAATCAGAAACTTCACTTAGGCACGACCATGTTGCTGGAGACGGGAAACGGGCAGGTTGGTTGGTTGGCGGGCGTCGGCTGAAAATGCAGCCGGACAGGAGCTCGCAGGGAGCTCGCAGGGGGCACGCAGGACACGCAGGACACGACGTCGCGAGCGTCAGGCTTCTTCGAACAATTGCAGGTCGGCGATCACGTACTCGCCTGATGCGTGCGTGTTTCGACACTCCACAAAATAGAACCATTCGTGGCTGGTGAAATTCCACTTCATTTCCAGAATTCGCCCGTCTTGGGTCGATTCCGGCAATTTAAGGGTTACTTCGTCGAACAGTTGCAATTTGGGTTCGGCGATGTGGTCCGGGTGCGGATTTAGTTTTGCCACAAGTTGGGCGAGCGCACGTCGCAGATTATCACGAGGTGAAACAGTATCTTCGTTGATGATCTCGGTGCGATCGGTACGATGAGTCACCCGGACTGCGGTCGACGGATCGCCTTCTTTCGGGACAAAGCGGTGAACTAATACGTCTCGCGCGATCAACTGCATGGTCGTTGCCTCGAAAGAAGAAGTCAGATTTCGTCAGCTCGCCGGTTTCGTCACCACAGCATGTCTCGCCAATCCGGACCGAACTAGGTGGATTCAGCGCTGGCTTTTTCGTCAGCCCGGTCGGCCGCCAGCGACTCGAATTGGTGTCCTTTTCGTGGCCCGTATTCGGTCTGAGTCAGGATTTCCGGTCCGTCTTCGGTCATCAGCAAGGTGTGTTCGAACTGAGCCGATGCCATGCCGTCTTTCGTGCGAACGGTCCAGCCATCGACTTTGTCGCTGCGAGTGTATCGGCTGCCCGCGTTGATCATTGGTTCGACCGTAAAGCACATTCCGGGATATAAACGGTCAATGCGGCTTTGGCGGTTCGGAAAGTGAGGAATCGACGGATCAAGGTGAAATGCGCGTCCCAAGCCGTGCCCGACGTATTCGCGAACGACGGTAAAGCCGCGCCGATGGGCTTCGGGGACTACGGTTTCCCCGATCGTACTGACGCGGCTTCCTGGGGTTAGAGCGTCGATCGCCAGATATAGGCAATCAAAAGCACACTGAGTCACCGCCCGGCGCTGTTCCGATACATCGCCAATGAAGAACGTTTCACTCTGGTCGCCATGCCATCCATCGACGATTGTCGTGATGTCGACGTTGACGATGTCGCCGTCTTTCAACGTGTAATCGTCAGGAATTCCGTGGCAAATGACGTCGTTGATGCTTGTGCAACAGCTCTTAGGATAGTTCTGGTAACCCAGTGTCGCCGGAACATGCCCGTTATCGATTGTCCACGAATGGACCAGTTCATCGATCGAAAGTGTCGTAACACCGGCTTTCACATGCGGCCGGATGTAATCCATCAACCGTGCATTCACGCGTCCTGCTCGACGCATCGCGTCCTGTTGCTCGGGGGCGAGAATCAGCTTCTTTTGCTTCTTCAGCATCGATTTCATTCTTTGGAAATTCCCGTCGGATCGAAATTTATCGCACGGGTATTGCG
>JBAUHR010000154.1:0-9665 GCA_049680385.1 Rubripirellula sp.
GACAACGACGCCACGATCGAAGATCCTGACGAAGCCGGCGCGTTCGAAGACTGGGTTGAACTGTACAACCCTGGCACGACTTCGGTCGACCTCAGCGGATTCTACTTGACCGATGATGCAACCGATCCGACTCAGTGGCAGTTCCCGGCCGGTTCAACGATCGACGCGGGCGGCTATCTGATCATCTGGGCCGATGGTGACACCGACCAAGGTGACGATCATGCGGCGTTCAAACTGTCGGCGGGTGGCGAGTCGGTGTTGTTGTACAACGTCGACGGAACCACGCTGGTGGACTCCGTCACGTTTGGCGAACAAACAACCGATGTTTCTTACGGCCGATTCCCTGACGGATCGTCGACGTTGACTGTGTTGTCGGCCGCGACACCGGGCGCGTCCAACACGAACGACGCGACACCCGATAACGTCGCCCCAAACGCTGGCGCGGGCGGTCCTTACTCAGGAAATGTTGGCGACACGATCATCCTTAGCGGTGCGACATCGACTGATTCGGACGGCACGATCGCATCTTACGCTTGGGACTTGGACAACGACGGCCAGTACGACGACGCCGTCACGGCCACCACGACTTTCAACGCGACCGCCACTGGCACATTCACGATTGGTCTGCAGGTAACCGACGACGACGGTGCCACCAGCACTGATACCGCGACGGTTACCGTCAGCGCAGTTGCCGCCGCGGCCGGATTGGTAGTTGTCCAGTCCGACGACACCACGACGGTTAGTGATTCCGGCGCTAATGATGTAATCCGCATCTCACTCGCTTCGCAGCCGACGGCCGACGTGACTGTCACGATCACCAGCAGCGACACGGGCGAGGTCACCGTCAACACGGGGACGCTGATCTTCACGACTTCGAATTGGGACACCGCTCAAGCCGTGACTGCCGCTGGCGTTGCCGACAATGTCGTCGACGGTACGCAAAGCACCGGTATCGTGTTGAGCGTTTCGAGTGCCGACACGGACTACAACTCGCTCAGCAACATCACGATCACGGCAACCTCAACCGACACCGACACGGATACCGTCGCAAATGTCGATCCGGTTGCCGATGCGGGCGGTCCGTACACAGGTACCGAATCCGGCACGGTCACGTTGACCGGGGTGGCGTCAACCGATTCCGACGGCACGATCGCATCCTACGCATGGGACTTGGACAACGACGGCCAGTACGATGATGCTACCGGAGTCACGGCGACGTTCAACGCGATCGCGACCGGCACGTTCACGGTTGGTTTGCAAGTCACCGACGACGACGGTGCCACTAGCACCGACACGGCAACCGTTAACGTTGTCGCCGTGATCGCCCCAGGACTGGTCGTCACACAGTCTGATGGTTCAACGATCGTCAACGAATCCAGTTTGACGGACACAATCAGCGTGTCGCTGTCGACGCAACCGACCGCCGATGTCACCGTCGATGTGATCAGCGCCGATTCGGACGAAGCAAGCGTTTCACCGAGCCAACTGACATTCACACCGGACAACTGGGACATCCCTCAGACGGTCACGATCAGCAGTTCCATCGACGGAATCAATGACGGCGCTCAGAGCACCCAGGTTTCGTTCGATGCGTCCAGTACCGACGCGTCGTACGCATCCGTGGCTAGCGTCGAAGTCAGCGTCACCACTCGAGACTCAGACTTTTCGAACACGGCAACACGCATCTTCGCGCCCGACGTTCTTACGAGCTTGCACGTGATTCCTGGCGACAGCATCCCAACCGCGATTCTGTTCCGAGCCGTTGCCGACGCGGTGATCTCGGTCTTCGCCGTCGGCACCACAAGTGTCGGGCAAACGATCCGAGTGGTGGACGAGAGCGTTTTGCAGATCGACACGTTCTCGTCTGGTGTGACCACAGCAACCGTCACGAGCGGCGGGCTGTATGCGATCATCTTTGAACCACACACCGACAACCGTACTTACACTGTGCAATCAACGGCGGGATCGGATGCGTTCACTCCAACTTCACCGAACAATTTCCTGCAACCCACCGATGCCAACGGCGACGCCCGCACGTCGGCACTTGATGCGTTGGTGATCATCAACCAAATCAGCCGAATGCAGAATGCCGAAGGCGAAGAACTGCCGACGGCATTCATGTACGACGTCAACCGAGACGGCAACACGACCGCACTCGATGCGTTGATGGTGATCAACCAACTGGCGCGGCAGACCGACGCAGCAGGCGAAGGCGAACAGTTCCAATCGGCTGACTTGGTTGCACCGCTGCTTTCGAATCCACTGGCAACCCCAACGCTGGACACTAGCGACAACATTAGCGACAACGACAACGACCAATGGACGGAGTATCCACTTGACGAAGCCCTGACGGACACCGATTCATTCGCGGTTGCATCCGAGGCTGCATTTGCGACCCAATCGAATGCGGTTTCCGAATTGGTCGACGAAAGTGAGTCGAACCTGACCGACGACGATTTGGATTTGCTTGCCGAGGACTTGCATCACGTGCTTAGCATGCAAGAATCGAGTTCATGAACCGAGACATCACTCATATCTTATCGGCGATCGAACAAGGCGACCCCAACGCGGCAAGCGATCTGCTGCCGCTGGTGTACGAAGAATTACGGAGACTAGCGACAAGTCGCATGAACCACGAAAAGTCGGGACAAACACTTCAACCCACTGCCTTGGTTCACGAAGCGTTCCTGCGACTTGTTGGAACCGGCGATGCGCACCAATGGGATGGCCGAGGCCATTTCTTTGCCGCCGCTGCTGAAGCGATGCGAAGAATTTTGATCGAAAACGCGCGTCGCAAAGGCCGCGTCAAACGGGGCGGCGAACTCAAACGTCACGACTTGGAAGACAACGCAGCGGCGATGGACTCCGATAATTTTGACGAGCTTCTTTCGCTCGACGAAGCACTCAACAAGCTAGCCGTCGAAGACACGCAACTGGCAAAACTCGTCGAACTTCGCTACTTCACCGGCCTGACGATCGAAGAGACCGCGAATATCCTGGGCGTGTCTCCGCGAACCACCAAACGCAATTGGGCCTACGCACGCGCTTGGCTGCAACGTGAGATGGGTGCCTAGAAAAGACTCTCAACGTTGCTGAGCGAAATCGCAGGCAATCCGCGTCTTTTTTCGCGAAGACCGCACCAAACGGCGGCCTCAACAGCCAGCCATTGGATTTTTGTTAGGTTAGGAACATACTTAAGGTTCGGCTCTCCCCCCTTAGCTGCACCTGCCTTCCTACCTGCGGCCCCTGCCTGATGAAATCCAAGCTCGCCAAATCGATCGCGTTTGCAACGGCGATCACCTTCGTTGCTGCCCATGTCGGACTTGCCCAGCCTGCAACGAGCGACAATTCGAAGCTGCGATTGCCTGACCAAGTAACGTTCAACGCCCACATTCGGCCGATCATGTCGAACACGTGCTTTGCGTGTCATGGGCCCGACGAAGAAGCCAACGACAGCGGCTTGCGGTTAGATTCGTTCGCAATGGCGACCGAGTCTGCGATCGTTCCCGGTGACGCCGAAGCCTCCGACGTCTACCAACGTTTGGTCGATGTCGACGATCCGATGCCACCGACCGAGTTTCGACACCAGCTTTCTGATCGTGAGAAAGCGTTGTTTAAGAAGTGGATCGATCAAGGAGCAAAGTACGAACAGCATTGGTCTTACACACCGATCGAGAAACCGGCGGTCCCCAAGTCGGCGTCCGGCAATCCGATCGACGGATTCATTATCGCACGGTTGGCCGCCGAAGGACTGTCGCCATCGCCGATTGCCGACAAAGCAACGCTTTTGCGGCGGCTTAGCCTAGACCTGATCGGGCTGCCGCCAACGCCCGCAGAAATTGACGCGTTTATTACCGATGATGCGGACGATGCTTATGAGAAACAGGTCGACCGCCTGCTTGCGTCACCACACTACGGCGAACGGATGGCGACCCAGTGGTTAGACATCGTGCGTTTCTCGGACACGGTGGGTTTTCACGGCGACCAAAACCAACGCATCTTTGCGTACCGCGACTACGTCATCGACTCGATCAACCAAAATAAACCGTTCGACCAATTCACAATCGAACAACTCGCCGGCGACCTGCTTGAAAACCCAACCGAAGAACAGTTAGTCGCGACAGGACTGAACCGTTTGAACATGGTCACCCGCGAAGGCGGCGCGCAACCAGGCGAGTACTTGGCAAAGTACAAAGCGGATCGTGTTCGCATGATCGGCACCGCGTGGCTGGGTTCGACAACGGGCTGTTGCGAATGCCACAACCACAAGTACGACCCGTTCACGGCAAAAGATTTCTACTCGCTCGGCGCGTTCTTTGATGATCTTCGCCAATGGGGCGTCTACAGCGACTACGGTTACACGCCCAACAAAGACCTGAAAGGCTTCAACACCGAATACCCATTCCCGCCCGAGATGCGGATGAAGTCGCCATCGCTGGAACAAGAAATCGCGTTTCTCGAGCGCGAACAAGCGTCATCTTTCCGATCGACCGAACCGCTCGACGAAGCCACTCGGCAATGGGCCGCCGACGCGCACGCTTGGCTGCAAGCGAACCCGTCCGGATGGCAAACATTGCTGCCAACATCAGCAAAATCGGACAAGGAATCGGCGACCGAGTTACTCGGTACCGATGTCTTGGTATCGGGCGATCCAAAGAAAGACGACACCGTGACGTGGCAACATGAAGTCGCCATCCCAACCGCCGTTCGCACCGTGCAACTGCAGATCATTCCCGATGATGCCAACGGTGGTCATGTCGGACGATCGGACGAAGGACGGTTCTCGATCGCGACGTCAATCGCCATCGTCCGCGACGGAAAAGACGTTCCACTGAAGATCGCATTTGGGCAAGCCGACCGACAAAACCCCAGCCGATACCAGTCTGGTCATGACCCAAGATTTCTGGAAGAAACCTGGCGCAGCGGCCCCACGGCTTGGCAGTTACCCGCCGACGAAACCAAGCTGCCCCATACGGCGGTTTACCATCTGGACGAACTGCAAAATCTGCTGCCCGGCGATCGACTTGAGGTACGACTGCGCAGCAACGATGTTGGCAGGTTCCGAATCGCAGCTTCTCCGTTTGCACGCATGGTGGTCGGGCAACCGAGTGCTTCGCCGTTGCTTACCGACGCGTTGGCGGCGGTTGATCGTGGCGACGACGTCGATGCCGTGTTGCCGGCATCACATCGAGCCGCAATCTTGTCCGGCAAACATGGATCAACGGTCGCGACCAAAGATCAGAACAATGACTACTTGCGACTACGCGACGAAATCCTGGATCGCCACAGCGGTTATGCGATGACGCTGGTGTCTCAGTCGCTGCCGTCCGACCAGATTCCAATCGCTCGAGTATTGCCGCGTGGAAACTGGCAAGATGAATCGGGTGAAGTCATCTCGCCAGCGTTCCCCGAATTCTTAACTCGGCCAAATCCCGTTGAGTCAACAAACTCAAACGCGTCCCCGGAAAACTCGCGCCGCTTGACTCGCCTTGACTTGGCTCGCTGGTTAACGTCCGACGAAAACCCGATCGTGGCGCGTCACTATGTCAACCGTACGTGGAAACATTTCTTTGGCGCCGGACTGTCGAACAAACTTGACGATTTGGGCAGCCAAGGCGAATGGCCCAGCCACCCACGTTTGCTCGATTGGCTAGCCGCCGAGCTTCGCGACGGTTGGGACATGAAGCACATCGCACGGCTGATCCTGACCAGCGAAACGTACCGCCAATCAGCCGCAGTTCGCGACGACCTGACAGAGATCGATCCTTACAACCGTTTACTGTCTCAGCAATCGGCCAGACGTTTAGAGGCGGAAGCGATTCGAGATAACGCACTGTCGATCGCCGGCTTGCTGAACACGGACGTTGTGGGCGGACCGAGCGTGTTCCCGTATCAACCCGAAGGCTACTACAGCAACATCCAGTTTCCGAATCGAAAGTACGTCAACGATACTGTGTTCGGCCAGTATCGCCGAGGCGTTTACATGCACTGGCAACGAACGTTCCTGCACCCGATGCTCGTCAATTTCGACGCGCCATCGCGTGACGAATGCGTCGCCGACCGGACTCAATCGAACAGTCCCCAACAGGCACTGACGCTGCTGAACGATCCGTCATTCGTCGAAACGGCCAAAGCACTCAGCAATCGACTGATCGCCGAAGACTCCGGTGCATCGATTGACACCTACATCGACCGCGCGTACCGTTTGGCTCTCGCACGACCACCGCGACCGGAGGAAATCACGGGCCTGACAACGCTTTACGAAAGTCAACTAAAACACTTTCGTAACACTCCCGACGACGCAAAGCCGTTTGCCAATGGCGATTCGAACGATGCCGCCACCCGTGCGGCACTGGCCCAAGTTTGCCGCGTGATTTTGAACCTGCACGAAACCATCACTCGCTATTAAGAAGAACATGAACGATAAATTCATCGAACAACTGCGAAACGATTGGTCGCGGCGGACGTTTCTGTCCAAGTCGTTTGCCGGCATTGGATCAATCGCCCTTTCGTCGCTGTTGCAAGGGCAATCCGGCGTCCAAGCCGCGACCGCTGCAACGAGCGGACATCCATGGCCCGCCTTGCCGAATCTGCCTCACCATGCGGCCAAGGCAAAGCGGATCGTCCACCTTTGCATGGCGGGCGGCCCGTCGCACGTCGAATCACTCGACCCGAAACCCGAACTCGATCGCTTGGACGGGCAACCGTTCCCTAGTTCGTTTACCGACGGACAACAACTGGCCCAGCTTCAAGGCGCGACGCTGAAGGCACGCAAGTCGTTCACGAAATTCAAAAAGTGGGGCGAATCGGGCACCGAAATTTCGGAACTGTTCCCACACATCGGCAGCATCGCTGACGAACTGACTGTCGTTCGCAGCATGACGACCGAGCAGATCAATCACGACACCGCGCACGCGTTCATGAACACCGGTTCGATCATCAAGGGTCGTCCGTCGATGGGATCGTGGATGCTGTACGGGCTTGGCGCGGAAACGGAAAACCTGCCCGGCTACGTCGTGATGACCTCGCAAGGCCCCGGCGCTCAGCCCGTATCGGCGCGTCAGTGGTCAGCCGGTTTCCTGCCTAGCAAATTCCAAGGCGTGGCGTTTCAAAGCAAGGGCAAACCGGTTCACTACATCGGCAACCCCGATGGTGTTTGCCAATCGACGCAGCGACAAGTGGTCGACGAAATCCAGCGGATCAATGGACTGCTGCAACAACGTCATCAGGACGACGAAATTGCCACCCGGATCGCTCAGTACGAGATGGCGTTTCAGATGCAAACCGCGGTTCCCGATTTAGCAGACATGTCAAGCGAGACTCAAGAAACGCTGGACATGTACGGTGTCAAGAAACCGGGCGACGGTTCGTTTGCATCGAACTGTCTGCTTGCTCGCCGGCTGCTGCAACGAGGCGTCCGCGTTGTGCAACTGTATCACCGTGGTTGGGATCACCACGGCGACTTGGAAAAGAACTTCACGACATCGGCCGGCGATTGCGATCGCCCTAGCGCTGCTTTGGTGAAAGATCTGAAACGCCACGGTTTGCTGGACGATACGCTCGTCTTGTGGGGCGGCGAATTTGGCCGCACACCGATGGCGCAAGGATCCGGCCGCGACCACCACATCAACGGGTTTAGCGTCTGGATGGCTGGCGGCGGCATCAAAGGCGGCACGGTCTACGGCGCAACCGACGAACTCGGTTACAACAGCGTCGAAAACGTTGTTTCCGTTCACGACCTGCACGCGACGATGTTGGACCTGTTCGGAATCGAACATGAACGGTTCACCAAAGCGTTCCAAGGTCTGGATCTCAAACTAACCGGCGTCGAACCAGCACGCGTGGTCCGAGAAATCATTGCGTGACCGTACTGGCGAACCTAAAGGTTCACGCAGACCGATTTGGTTTGCAGGTAATTTTCCAGCGCCGCGTGCCCCATTTCCCGTCCCCATCCGGATTGCTTGTATCCGCCGAACGGCAGCGCTGCGTCAAAGATGCTGTAGCAGTTGATCCATACCGTGCCTGCCTTGACGGACTTGGCCAGTCGGTGTGCTTTGGAAATGTCACGCGTCCAGATTCCGGCTGCCAAACCGTAGCTAGAATTGTTGGCCTTGCCGATCAGTTCGCTGTCGTCACCAAACGGCATCGCCGCGACCACGGGACCAAAGATCTCCTCGCGAACGACTGACATACTCTCCGATGCATGCTTTAGCACCGTTGGCTGGACAAAATACCCAGGCCGATCCAGCGCCGCGCCACCGGCCGAGGCCTCGGCACCCTCGGCGAGCCCCGCCTGCAAATATCCGGTCACACGGTTGAACTGTTCGCGTGAAACGAGCGGTCCCATTTGAGTGGTCGCATCGAACCCGCTGCCGATCTTCATGTTCTTGGCAATCTCGCTGACGCCGGCAACCACATCGTCATAGATTCCCTTTTGAACGAACAGTCTTGAACCGGCACTACAGACTTGACCTTGGTTAAAGAAAATCGCGTCGGCCGCACCGGCGATCGCCATGTCCAAGTCGGCGTCGTCGTAAACCACGTTGGGACTCTTGCCACCAAGTTCCAGCGTCACCTTCTTTAGGTTTCCCGTCGCCGCATTGATGATCAACTTGCCAACTTCGGTCGATCCCGTGAACGCAACCTTGTCGACGTCCGGATGGGAAGCGATCGCAGCGCCTGCGGTTTCGCCAAACCCGGTCACGATGTTGACGACGCCGCTGGGGACACCGGCTTCCAAGATCAACTCACCCAACCGCAGCGCCGACAGCGGCGTCTGCTCGGCCGGTTTTAGCACCACCGTGCATCCGGTCGCCAGCGCCGGGCCCAACTTCCAAGCCGCCATCAACAACGGAAAGTTCCACGGAATGATCTGCCCCACCACGCCAACCGGTTCCTTCAACGTGAACGCATGGAATTGGCTGCCCGGTGCGTACGGCACGTTCAGTGGAATCGTATTGCCTTCGATCTTCGTCGCCCAACCGGCCATGTAGCGAAACATATCGGCGGCCAGCGCGACATCAGCCGCCTTTGCAACCGCAAACGGTTTGCCGTTGTCGATCGTTTCCAATTGAGCCAACTCGTCCGCGTTGGCTTCGATCAGATCGCCGATCTTCCAAATCAACCGGCCTCGATCCGACGCCGTCAGCTTGGACCACGGCCCCGAATCGAACGCCCGGCGCGCCGCCGCAACTGCCAAATCTACATCCGCGGCGTCCCCTTCGGCCGCCTGCGCGATGACCTGGTCCGTCGCCGGATCGAAAACGTCAAACGTCTTCCCGCTAGCCGCCGTGACCCACTTGCCATCGATCAACAACTGTTTCGGTGATGCCAGGAACGATTGCAGCGACTGGGGGATAGAATGGTCGATAGCAGCGGACATAACGGGTTGGACTCCGGCAAAGAAAGTGACGCGGTGCTGCAGCGTCGCAGCGAGTTGTTTCATTTTAGCGGACAAACTGGCCACGATGCCAACGACTTTCGTCACTAAGGACTTGTTTGAAAACGACTCCGGCATTCACAAGCACAAAATCACCCGCCCGCCCCGCGGGAGGGTGAAATTCCGAACTCATTTCCATACAAGGTTTAAGCGAACAAGTTTCAACATCTATTTCAGGACCGACCACAGCACACCGGCCGCGATCGCACTACCGACGACGCCGGCA
>JBAUHR010000155.1:0-2192 GCA_049680385.1 Rubripirellula sp.
AGCCGTTCACAAACGCTCCACCGGCAACCAGATCCGATCAGCTACGGTTTCATCCGTGTCTATCAGTGTGCATCCGCGGTTCAATAACGACCGCGCACCGTCACGCACTCAGTCGAATAACGGCCGCCATCACCGAGGACGGCCAATGTGGTTTCCATTTGTAATAACGTCATGCCGTCCTTCGTGTGAATGGCATGGTTCTGCTTTTGTCGGGTAAAGCGTGCAGATCAATCAGCCAACCAGTCTACCCATCGTTCGACACCCGATAGCTCTGAATCAATCTCCCGATTCTGATTGTAGATCGAGCTGAGGTAATCCAAGTCTGGGCAACCAAGGCTGGCATATCGCGTGATGAACCCCGTAAACCCTCGCCCTAGAATGTGCTTTGGGGTGATGTGGAAACCGGATTCATGATCGAGGTAAACGATTTGGTTTGGTGACGTGTCTAATCGTAGCGCAACAATATCGGAACCGAGAATGCAATTGTATAGCGGGATGCAGTGCTTTACGATTTCAAAATCGGAAGCGTCTACGGTGCCGTGATCAAGCCATTCGGAAACTAGTTCAATCTGCGCGTGATAAAGGGCAACGAGCGAAATGTGTGGCGGTCCGACGAATTGAGAGTGCTTGTTGCCGCCCGATGGTGAACCGGGAAAAACATCTTCAATCTTGTTGCTGTCAATCAATTCGAGACAGTCCCACGAAAATCTCCAGCCGCCACACAGTTCGGTAAGAAAGTGGGCAAAGTCTTCGGGCAACTTAAGCTGGATCGTAGTCTCAATGTCCGCTATTTGAGAAACCTCACGAGGCGGATGGAAATCAGGCCCAGTAACCTCGCCTCCGATAAGAGATAGCTTCTGGGCAATCTCTTTCATTTGGTCTTGAAGCGAAACCCAATCGCTTGATGTTAACAACTTCAGTCTCCATCTCAATGAATAGCAGAACGGTAGAAATCACGGGGGACGGGCGAACGACTTGCAAGCAGACGAGAAAACGGACCACCCGTCCTCCCGTGCATTTCATGGTTCGTCGCTCTTGGCCGCGTCTAGTTTGTAAAATGGTGTGGTCGGTGTGCCGCCGAACGGACTGACTCCAGGTAGGTCAGAAAGCTTAGCGACACCTCTAAAGACATCAGGCAATGGCAGCAATACTTCAAGATATTGCAGTGACTTTTTGCCGTGCAGAGCACGCAACTCGCCGTCACGAGCCCATGTGCCACAAAAGCCGCAAAGAGTCACCGTTCTTGTTGGCATGCCGGAGCGTGAAACCTGCACCGCGTAGGCGGGGCTGTGACCACAAAATGGTACGTTTGCATCGTCAACGAGTTCGGTTTTCAATAGGGAAAGCAGTTGCCGCGATTCCGAAGTGCTCAACGTGCGAGTGCCCAGGATGTCGGCTCGTGCTTTGCCGTATCCCGTCGGAATCGTCTGTTCGGAAGCAGCAACGCCACGTGGATCAATCAAGTGAATGATGCATCGTGTATCCGCATCTCCAGCGAAGGCGATACCACCGATGCTGGCGAAGATGACGATGAGAAGTAAACGAATCATATATGTCGACGAACGGTGGACATCACCGAGCCGGGACAGTCGATATTCCATTTGTAAAACCCCGCAAGCCCGGCTTCGGTGCATGTCATGGTTCTGCCCGATCTTGGGCTCGTTTAGGTGTCGCGAAAAACACACCGCTCCCCGCGCCAACTAACGCGCCCAGTATACCACTCGCGGCATAGATGCGAGTGACTATTGGCCGTAATACGTCATCGTTCAGTAGCCAGGGATCGTAGGCGTTGGTAATCCTATCGGTACAGATGATCGCAGACACACCGACGACGTATGCAAGGACAACGGAAAGGATCGCAGTCCGAGATGTCGCAGCGAAATACGTGGCGAACGCCCACCCAATTACAGCAGGAAGAATGATACCGAGCGGAGAAACGAAGTAGATTGACCAGCAGGTAAGTCCGGCCAATGGTATCGCGATCAGCTTAAGCAGAGATCGCTGAGTCACGCCGAGGGCGTTTGGCGGATCGCCATCGACGGTCGGCGGAGTTGCGTATGGATTGGAGCGATTCACCATTGGTGTTTAGCGTCGCTCATGTGTTGAGTTCAGTGGCAGAACGGCCGCCGTCACCGGGTACGGCGGGTTGATTTTCCATTTGTGAACGCGCCATGCCGTACTCCGGTGCACGG
>JBAUHR010000156.1:0-5411 GCA_049680385.1 Rubripirellula sp.
CTGAAACACAACTCGATCCGGCCACAATCATTCGCTGTCTGCCTGTTTTTGACGGGCGTCGCAGTAGGCCTGTGTTTACCGGTCGTCGCCACCGCGGCCGACATATCGTTCAACCGCGACGTACGGCCGATTTTGTCGGACCGTTGTTTCAAGTGCCACGGTCCCGACGCCGCCAACCAAGACTCCGATTTTCGTGTTGATACATTCGACAACGCGACCATCGACCTTGGCGGATACTTCGGCATCGTTCCAGGCGATCTTGCCAAGAGTGAATTTCATGCTCGGATTCATGACGAAGACGATTCGATGCCGCCTGCCGGTTCTTTGAAGCCGCTATCGGATGAAGACAAAGAAATCCTCGATCAGTGGATCCTCGAAGGCGCAAAGTTCGAATCGCACTGGGCGTTCCAACCGTTGCCAGCGAAAGTGGATACGCCTGCGACATCGGATCTCGGTAACCTGGCCGACTGGACCAAGGGACCGATCGATCAGTTCATTGCCAAGACAATCGTTGATGAAAAGCTGATGCCTGCGAAAGCAGCGTCAAAGAACA
Source organism: Rubripirellula sp. (assembly GCA_049680385.1). GTDB lineage: Bacteria > Planctomycetota > Planctomycetia > Pirellulales > Pirellulaceae > Rubripirellula. The sequence goes on from JBAUHR010000156.1 coordinate 554, forward strand.
AATGGCTTCGGCGAGTCACGTTTGACTTGACGGGACTACCGCCCACCGAAACCGAAATCAGCGAGTACGTTTCTGATACATCGTCGGATGCCGAGGACCAAGTTGTCGAACGCTTGCTGTCGAGTGACGCCTACGCCGAACGGATGACGAGCGAGTGGTTGGACGTGGCTCGGTACGCCGATTCGTACGGGTTCCAACGTGACGACGAACGTTTCGTTTGGCCTTACCGCGACTGGGTCATCAAGGCATTTCGAACTGGAATGCCTTACGACAAATTCATCACCTGGCAGTTGGCTGGTGATCTGCTGCCTGATGCAACCCGAGAGCAAAAGCTCGCAACGACTTTTAACCGTTTGCATTCGCACAAAAAGGAAGGCGGTGTCGCGATCGAAGAGTTCCGTGTCGAAAATGTAGCCGACCGAACACACACGGTCGGAACGGCCATGATGGGGCTGACGATGGAGTGCTGTCGTTGCCACGATCACAAGTACGATCCGCTCACCATGAAGGACTACTATTCCCTTAGCGCCTTCTTTGACAACATCGACGAGAACGGTTTGATCTCGTATTTCACCGATGCCGTCCCAACACCGGCAATGCCATGGCCAGACGACGCACAGCAACGAAAACTCGACGAACTGAATGCGAGACTCTTGCAAGCAGAAGCTGACTTGCGAAGACAGACTGGCGAGTCGATCGAGGCAGGTTTTCGGCAGTGGCTGGAAAACCGATCGTTCGACGACAGCCTGTCCGGCAAAGTTGCCCAGCTCGACTTTGACGAGTCGAAACAGGTTTTCGAAGAACCCAAGAACAACCAAGAAGACCAAGTTGTCGATGGCGACAACTTTGGACTCGCCAACACGCTTGGCAACGATGCTATCACATCGAATGCCAACAAGCTGGTGGAAGGATACGTCGGAAAAGCGATCAAACTAACTGGCGACGACGCGGTGGAAATCCCCGATGTCGGACATTTCGGACGACACGATCCATTCAGTTTCTCGCTGTGGATTTTGTCGCCCGAATCAGACAATCGTGCGGTGATTTACCGTCGTTCGCGAGGTTGGGACGATGCGGGATCGATTGGATACGAACTAACACGCGAAGGCGACAAGCTTAGCGCCAAACTGTGCCACTTTTGGCCGGGTGACGCCATCGCCGTTGAAACAACGACGCCACTCGATACGGATCGCTGGATTCATGTTGCGGTGTCGTACGATGGTTCCAGCCGCGCATCCGGTTTGAACATTTTTCTAGATGGCAAGCCGGCAGCGACGGCGATCGTCAAAGACAATCTTACGCGTAGCATCATCAAGTGGAACGACAGCTACGAAAAGAATGACCAGCGAAAACTGGCGATTGGTTCTCGCTATCGTGATCGCGGATTTGTGGGCGGCAAAGTAGATTCGTTTGCCGTATTCGATCGGCAGCTTAGCGAGATCGAAATCGCACAACTGTACGATCAACGATCACTCGACGCCCTGCAACGCACGCCGGTTGACGAACTTTCCAGCGGCCAGCACGAACAACTGCGTCAGTTCTATACGCTTGCCGTCGACGAACCTGTTGGTCAAACGCGTGATACGCTTCGTGAAGCTCGAGCGGCTTTGAACGCGCACATCGATTCGATTCCCGCCATCATGGTGATGCGAGAAACCGATACGCCACGACAGACGTACGTGCTGGATCGGGGAATCTACGATGCCAAGGGCGAAACGGTCACACCTCGGCCACCGTCGTTTCTGCCTGAAATGCCGAACGATCTGCCGCGAAACCGACTCGGACTTGCCCGTTGGTTAACGGCGCCGGACCATCCAGTGACCGCGCGCGTCGCGGTCAACCGATATTGGCAAATGATGTTCGGTCAAGGCTTGGTACGAACACCCGAAGACTTCGGCAATCAAGGTGTGAACCCGACTCACCCCGATTTGCTGGACTGGTTAGCAAGAGACTTTGTTGAGTCAGGCTGGGATGTGCGTTTTCTGATTCGCCAAATGGCATTGTCGGCTACTTACCGTCAAAGCACCGTCGTCACGAAAGAGGCACGCGACAAGGATCCGACGAATCGGTTTCTCGCTCGCGGGACTAGCGTGCGTCTGTCGGCCGAGATGATTCGCGACAACATTCTGGCAACCAGCGGCTTGCTAACGGATCAGGTCGGTGGCGAACCAGTCAAACCGTACGATTTGGCGTTGGCCTACAATCCGCTCGACAGCGACACCGGCACAAAACTTTATCGCCGTAGCCTTTACACGTTTTGGAAACGATCATCACCGGCTCCGGTCATGATGACGCTCAATACGCCAAGTCGCGAAGTCTGCCGAGTCAAACGTGAACTGACTGATACTCCGCTGCAAGCCTTGGTTCTGTTGAACGGACCACAGTTCATCGAAGCGTCACGAGTGATGGCGGCCGAGCTGTTGGACACCTGCGGCGAAAGTCCTACCGAACTGGCCCGCGACGCATTCTTGCGGTTGACGTCGCGTGAACCCACCGATGTGGAATCCGAAATCCTTGTCGACATGTTTGACGGGCAATTGGACGAATTCAGCAAGCACCCTGAACTCGCCGCAGAGTATCTAAAGACTGGCCAAGCAGCCGTAGAAACGGACGCTAGCCCTGCACAATTGGCTGCAGCAACCGTGCTGGTCAATTCCATCATGAACCTTGACGAATGTGTGAGGCACCAATGATCCATTCTCATCTACCTATTTGCACGGGCAACGACCTGAACCCGCTTTCCCGTCGCCAATGGCTAAGCCGATTCGGCTACGGACTCGGATCCATGGCGCTGGGCAGTTTGTTGCAGCAGGACATGGCGTCGGGCGCTGCGGCGTCCGTCGAAGCTGCGATTCAGTCCGGCATGCACCACGCTCCGAAAGCCAAACGAATCATCTTTCTGTTTCAATCGGGGGCTCCATCACAAATGGACTTGTTCGACTACAAGCCTGTTTTGAACCAGCGGAACGGAGAAGAACTGCCGGATTCGGTTCGCAAAGGCCAGCGGCTGACGGGTATGAGCGCCAACCAGGCCAGCCTGCCGATTGTGGGTTCACCGTTCAAGTTTTCGCAACATGGCGAGAGCGGAATTTGGATGAGTGATTTGATGCCGCATACAGCCAAGTTGGCCGACGAGTTGTGCGTGATCAAATCCATGAACACCGAAGCGATCAACCATGGTCCTGGCGTGACAATGATGCAAACCGGTTCGCAGTTCCCTGGACGGCCCAGCATGGGTGCTTGGTCGTGGTATGGTCTTGGAAGCGAGAATGAAGACCTGCCCGCGTTCATTGTGATGGTATCCAAAGAACGCGGTGGGCAACCGTTGTTCGCGCGTCTTTGGGGCAGTGGATTCTTGCCGGGCAAGTATGACGGTGTCGAATTGCGATCTGAAAAAGATGCGGTCCTGTACCTGAATTCGCCCGCTGGCATTCGCCAATCGAGTCGACGCAGCGCCTTGGACGGGCTCGCAAAACTGCATCAACTCCAATACGAGTCGACTGCCGATCCTGCGATCGAAAACCGTATCGCTCAGTACGAGATGGCCTTCCGAATGCAAACGTCGATTCCTGACGTGACGGATATCTCGGGCGAAACGAAAGAGACATTGGAACTTTATGGCGACGACGTTTCCAATCCAGGAACGTATGCCGCAAATTGTCTGCGCGCACGCCGTCTGGCACAGCGAGGTGTACGGTTCATTCAGTTGTACCAACCCGGTTGGGATCACCACGCCAACTTGCCCGGTTCAATCAAAGGGTCTTGCCGACGAACGGATCAGCCAACCGCGGGACTGATCCAGGATCTAAAGAACCACGGATTGCTGGAGGACACGTTGGTGATTTGGGGCGGCGAGTTTGGACGTACCAGCTATTGCCAAGGCAAAATCACGCCGGGAAACTTTGGCCGCGATCACCATCCGCGTTGCTTCACGATGTGGATGGCAGGCGGTGGCGTCAAACCTGGTCACGTCCACGGAGAGACGGACGAATTCAGTTACAATATCGTTTCCGATGGCGTCCACATTCATGACCTTCACGCCACGATCCTGCATCAGATGGGCATCGATCACCAACGGTTGACGTATCGTTACCAAGGCCGTGATTTCCGGTTGACCGATGTGCATGGTCACGTCGTCAAGGACTTGATCACTTAACTGCCACCCCACTCTTGAATTTGGCAGTGCGCTGCGTCCATACGTTGTCCTGTTTAGTCGCAACCCATTGAATCAAACACACGAATGAATCAAAGCCACTATGAAAACTAACTCTATGCGTTTCGTCGGTGCCACGCTTGCGGTCGTTTTGGTTTTGTCGTTGGCGCTCCACGCTGGTGCCGAAGACGTCCATTCCGACTGGAGCCATCGGGTCGCGTTGCCAGCGGGCGAGCAACCCATCGAACTGTTCAACGGTCACGATCTGAGCGGCTGGAAGGGAATCGAGAAGTACTTCTCGGTCGTCGATCATTCGATCCGTGCCGCTAACGATCAACCTGTTTCTCACAGTACGTACCTGTTCTCGGATCAAGAGTTTCGCGAGTTTCGTTTGCTTTTCGAAGTCAAACAGAACCGCAGCAAGGGCTACTCGATGATGCACTCATCGGTCGCGGCGCTGGGCGAGCGATTCACAGATCCCGGCGGCGATTTTGCGTTCAAAGGTCCGCTGCTGATGTTCTGTCACGACTGGGGGATTTGGGGTGCGTACACACGCGGACGCATTTTCCCGCCCGAACAAAAAGGCCCGATGAAAGAAGTGGCTTGGGAAAAAGACGGCCAGTGGAACCAAATCGAAATCTTGGTGGTTGGCAATCGAATCCGTATGGTGGCGGGAGGAACGGTCGTCATCGATCACACGGAAAC
>JBAUHR010000157.1:0-2187 GCA_049680385.1 Rubripirellula sp.
ATACGGTCCCATGTGAAAAGGACGGTTCTTGGTCGAGAAAAAACGAATACCCATGTGCTCTCCTGCGCTTGGAGCGATGCTGCCCGAAACTCAAGAAAATCGCCATACCTGCCGGGATCGCCATCTCCCCAATTGGGAGCAGCCAAAAAAATTCTGGGTCGAATGGTCGTGGTGCTTGCGAGTGAATAATTCATGTAATTGATTGCCCAGCTTGGAATGGCACGAATAGTTTGGTGAATATGGTTGCGCCTCTTGAAACCAGCTTTTTTCTTACCATCTTACTGTCCATAGAATGTGATGTTCCCTTGCTTAGGCAATCAGCCAGAGCCGAACCACATCCAGGTTTGACATACTTGTCTTCGGTGCAATTCGCGCCGAGCCTGTTTGTGAGCTTCCGCAATCGGCTCTGAGGGTGGAAAACTCAGTCCCAGACAATGGGCCTGAACATGGAATCCCAAAATCTATCCTCGGAAAAACCTCGACAAACCAACAACACGAACAGCACAGCGGTGCAGTAGACGAAGCACTGCTACTATTGAGCAGGCTGTTCGGTCAGCAAAGCGCATTGGACTTTTTGAACGATGCTGACATTCTGGCGAAGGGAGAATCGAAATGACGCGATGTGCGATTTACTGCCGTTGTTCGACTGATATGCAGAAAGAGTCATCGCTTGTTGATCAGGAGCGGGAAGCACGAGACTACGCGGAAGAGCGTGGCTGGACGGTCGTGAAGGTTTATTCTGACGCCGCGATGAGTGGTGGTTCCTCCAATAGACCGGATTTTGAACGCCTTAAAGCTGACGCAGGTGCGAACGTGTTCGATGTCGTTTTGTCAGAGTCCATTGATCGCTTATCCCGAAACCTCGTCATCACAGCGGGACTTCATGAAGAACTCAGTTTCCATGGGGTGCAGCTCTTCACCATCCACCAAGGTGAAGTCAATCAGATGCTGGTTGCAATGATGGGCATGGTCGCGGAACAGTTCGTGAATGACCTCAGAGACAAAGTTAAGCGTGGCCAACGTGGACGTGTTCTCGACGGCAAAGCAGCAGGAGGCGTGGGATACGGCTATACTGTCGGTGAACCTGGCGTTCGGCTTATCGATCCTCAAGAAGCACTGGTTGTGATTCGTATCTTCAACATGTTTGCAGACGGCGTTAGCCCCAGGGCTATTGCGAAGACCCTTAACGATGAAGGTGTGGCAGGACCGAAGGGCGGTATCTGGAAAGATACCACCATCCGTGGACAACGAGACCGAGGAACAGGTCTCTTGAACAACGAGGCATACATCGGTCGATTGATTTATGGACGAACGCAATACAAGAAAAACCCTAAGACGGGGCGGCGTGTACCCCGACCGCAACCTGAAGAAAACTTGACTATCAAGGAAGTCCCTGACCTCAGGATCATTGATGATGAGCTTTGGAGTCGCGTTAAAGAACGCCAGAAGCAGAACACAATTGTAATGCCTCGTGATGGGGACAACCGCGCACTTAATCGTAAGCATCGAAAGGTTCACGCCTTGTCTGGCACTCTGATTTGCGGATGTTGCGGTGGTCCGATGGCGATCACTGCGAAGGATCGCTATGGATGCTCAAGTTATCGGGCATCCCGGACCTGCAACAACCAGCGGACCATTCCACGTCAAGAGATTGAGGAGCGGGTGTTTTCTGGGCTGCGCACGAGCCTACTCAACTCCCAATACCTAGATGCGTTCGCGACTGAGTTTCAGAACGAGGTGGATCGTCAGCGGACGACGAACATGTCGGAACTCGCAGCAAAAAAGAAGCGTTTGAACCAGGTCACGAAACATATCGACAGCATCGTCGAGCATATTATGAACGGCACTGCAAGTAAGAGCGTCACCAGCAAGCTGTGCGAATTGGAGGCCGAGCAAGAAAGACTAGAAGTTGAAGTCACCCAGCAGGAAGAACAGACTAGGGTGATCCCGATTCACAATATTGGGCAGGTCTATCGGGCCAAGATCAGGCAACTCACCGATGGCTTGAACGATCCTGCGATCCGTCTGAAGGCCATCGAAGCCATCCAAAGCCTCATCGACCACATTAAAGTGACCCCAACAAACAATGGATTCGACGTAGAACTCCACGGTGAGTTGGGTGCGATCATGGAAATGGTGGACCAAAACGACCGACGCCCCGCAGGAGATACTGCGGGGCGTTCGTTT
>JBAUHR010000158.1:0-3713 GCA_049680385.1 Rubripirellula sp.
TAGATGCGTAAAACGGCATCATCGGTTTTCGCAGGGAACCCGGAATCGCTACGTGAGGCCTTCCATTTATCCATCTTGGCAACATCGCCGATGTAAAAGTCAACTTCCGCGCCGGTGCTGCGTCCAATCCAATCCGATTGAAGCTTTTTGATTCCCGTTGGCCAATCAAGCGACTCGAGATCATTCTCCAACCGATCCGCGTACGAAGTGATTCGCAACATCCACTGTCTCATGGGCATCCGTTGAACCGGATGGCCGCCGACTTCGGACAAACCGTCGACCACTTCCTCGTTCGCCAAAACGGTTCCTAATTGAGGACACCAGTTGACCGGCGCGAAGGACTCATAGGCCAGCCGATATTCGTCTTGGTATTTTCGAACCGCGACGTCGCCTTCGGCGGCGACTTCAGCAGGAATCGGGAGCTCGCTGATCGGCCGCCCAATCTGTTTCTCACGATCAAACCAAGTGTCGAACAACAACAAGAAAATCCACTGCGTCCATTTGACGTAGTCGTTATCGGTGGTTGAGATCTGTCGATCCCAATCGTACGAGAACCCTAAATCTTTCAGCTGCCGCACAAACGTTGCGATGTTCTTTTCGGTAAACTCACGCGGCGACGCGTTGTGCTTGATCGCATGCTCTTCGGCGGGAAGCCCGAACGCATCGAACCCCATCGGATGCAAAACCGTCTTTCCCTTCATCCGAGCATGTCGCGAGAGGATATCGGTCGCCGTGTAGCCTTCGGGGTGCCCCACGTGTAGCCCGTTGCCGCTGGGATAGGGAAACATGTCCAGTGCGTAAAGCTTTTCGCCTTCGATTTTTTCAGGCGTTTTAAATGTCTTGTTTTCGTCCCAAAACCGTTGCCAACGCGGTTCGATTTCAGCGGGGTTGTATCGAGGCACTGTTTGTCCTTCGCGATGTTTAGTTGATATCTTTTCAATTGGCGCGACCCCGAAGCGGTCGCGAAAGCAAGGCGTTATGTTAGCAAATTCGCCGGAAAAAAGTCAGGACCGAGAATGGATTCACGCTCAATTGCTTTTTACCCCGTTCCGCTTCGCCGACGCCCCTTCGGTCAAATGGGAGACAGAGTCTAGGTAAAAAGGGCTCGCGCTGATAAGATACTTTGCTTGAAATAAGCAGCTTCTAGGCGACCACTTTTTGGATTTAGATTGTGATTCGACGACACCCAAAACTTCGACTAACCGAACAAGAACGCGATTCGATGCGGACGGCATGTCGTTTCAACGCCGAACTGATGGACTACGTCCGCCCCTTCGTCAAAGCGGGGGTCAAAACGATGGAGATCGATCGCCTGGTTCATCAGTACACGATCGCCCACGGACACACGCCGGCGTGCCTGGGATACCCCGGCGAAAAATATCCCTATCCCAAGAGCTGCTGCATTAGTATCAACGATGTCATCTGCCACGGGATCCCAGACAAATACGAGCTCAAACCTGGCGACATCGTCAACGTCGACCTCACGACGATTGTCGACGGATGGCACGGTGATCAATCAGAAACGTTTCTTATCGGCGAACCCGATCAAATCAGCGACGAAGCACGGCGTGTGACCCAGTGCGCTTTCGATTGCTTACATCTTGCGATCCTCGCGATCACACCGGGCTGCCAAGTTTCGGTGATCGGCGAAACCATTGTCGATCACGTGAATCGGAACTACGGGTTTGGTGTGGTCGAAAAATACGTCGGCCACGGCATCGGCGCCCAATTCCACCAACGGCCCAACATTCCCCATGTGCCCAGTCCACAGTCCCGCCGCGATCGACTCTATCCCGGTGTTTGTTTTACCATCGAACCGATGATCAATGGCGGCACGCACAAATCAATCTCTGATCCTAACGATGGGTGGACCGTGCGAACGGCCGACGGAAAACTTTCCGCTCAATTCGAACACACGATCTTGATGACCGAGGATGGTCCCGAAGTGCTGACCGGAACCCAACACGGTCCTCAATACGGCGACGTGTTTTAAGGATTCGTCAACCCAGATAACGGCTCTCTCCTAAAGTCCGTCCCCTAAAGTCCGTAGACGCGACTGACCAGAACATGATCCAGCTTAAGCCCCTGATGGTATCCTCGTTTTCCCACGACACCGATTCTGGTTTTTAAGTAACGGCTGAGGTTCAATCCCGGCACCGCTTCAAGGTGATGCGTGATCTTGCCGTTGGCATCCTGTAAAACATAGGTCGATTGAGCGGCGCCTTGTTGTCGCTTGAGCTCATTGAGCCAGCCAACTGCGTCAAACTGCGACTCCGCATTTTGATTGGCAGCGAGGTTTTGATTGCCGCCAACAGCACCGTTGTTGCCTCGCGGCTCGCCAGCAGCACTCACGTCAAATCGACTGGTCGGACCACGTCGGTTTGCGTATTGATACTTCAATTGTTGGCAGTTCTGAATCTTCGCGATCAGCCGATTCACGTTCACCAACTCCTCGGCCGAATTGGGCGTTTGCGCCAACGTGTGGGCCATGCGTTCCATTTCGTCTAACTCCCATGACGATGGATCGGATTTCAACATTTCTTGCGTCAATCTCGCTTCCACCGCCGCGACGCCTCCCGGCATTTTCGTATAGGTTCCCATGACAGGAGCACGTCTTGCGACGTCGAGGTTATTGGCAAACATGCGGTCACTGATCGCCGCGTCCGCAAAGCGTTCCGGCGCCGACGAACCCGCTGTCGCGAAGCTCGGTTCGTTCGCAAACGACTCGCTGGGCTGCAGCGCATTCCAAATTTCACGTGAATCGCTTGAAGACGATACCGGCGAAGCATTCGCTTGCGCCGCGACCGACGAGGACCGCTGCCCAAACGGACGACTCGATGGCCGCCAGCCCTCGTTGATGCCATCACGATCTTGCGGACGCACGATTTCCTGTTGATCGCTGGCAAGCTGAACCTCATTCTTGCTTTCGATCGAATCGGCGTCACGGACGAAATCCGATTGCTGCACCGTGTATTGACTCGCTTCCGATCGCCCCTCTTCGCCACGAGCCAATTGAACTGGCTGCGGTGTTGATGACATTGCCTCGATTTGCAGGTCGCGACGCAGTCCCGATCCAATGAGACGATCGTCGCGCGTGTTGAAGTCGGGCTGAGGTGGGGCAGGGCGATTAAGAATTTGATTCTGAAATTGGCTCTGAACGGGATCTCGAGATTGATAGGACGTTTGCGGTTGGACTTGACGACGTTGATTCGACGGCATGGTCGCAACGTCATCGATCGGCGGCACCGAACGCATCAACGTGGCGCGAGGCGTGATCGGTTGCGCGGTATCGAGTTCCGAATCCTGATCACCCGACGCGAGATCACCTGTCGCGATTGCGGGATCAGGAAGCGAGGAGACCAAGCCCCGGATGTCGTCGCGATGAATCCACCGAAACTCCCCCGGCGGCGGTTTAATTTGATACCAGATCGTTGAGTGCCCGTCGGGATTGGGGAAAGCGACCTCGCCAACGACCTTCAAACGCTCACCCATGCGAAGCTTGACTTGCCAAAGTGGCTTTTCGACCGCACCCAAATGCGTCCCCACCCAAGCGCGAGCATCGTCGACGATCACCTCGCCAACGCCGTCACGAATGATCTTTAGCGTTGATTCAGGAACGAGACTGAAGCTGGACTCCAAAGGCCGGATCGCACACCAGTTGCCCGGATCGTGACGATAGACTTCCACCGACGCGCCTTGGGTAAGGCTTGCAG
>JBAUHR010000159.1:0-3484 GCA_049680385.1 Rubripirellula sp.
CGGTTTGGGGACACGAAGAGTGTGGGCTTGTCGTCACCGAAACGATCGCAACTCACGACTTGCGAACTCGTGACACCACGGATGACGCAGGCGAAGGCGACGCGGGCGGTCCAGGATCGGAAGAGCCTGGTCGTGAAGACACAAACAGCATGAACGACCCGGATGCCGACATGGACCAGCTTCGCATTCCCGAGGCGAGCGCGTTTGTTGAGATCTTTAACGCACGTCCGGTCGCTCCAGCAAGCCATCCGAACCATCGTGCCCCTGACCCCAATGACACGCTGAACAATTCTCGACGCGACCAAACAACAACTCACTACCCTGTCGAACTTTACGGTTTATTGCGTGACCATGACGGCAACCCCAATACTCCCAAACAAATTCTTAACGAAACCCGGCACTTGCTGGATCTGGGCCGTGTCGTCGGAGACGGTGCGGATCAATCGCCCGTTTTCCGGCTTGTTGTTGGGCGTCCAGCTGATTTTAGCAGCCCTCATTTAAACACGCCTCGTTTCTTGGCTGACGCCGCTCGTGTCGCAAGCAACACAAATGATCCGTTCAACGCTGCTCCGCCTGCGGATGTTACGACGGCAGTCCAAGAGTATCAACACACCGTTGACTTCGAAGTCGGCGGCGGTGGGTTGCTAGGGTTCGAGGCTAACACACCAGCCAACAACCGAGTCATTGACATTGATCGAGTCGTTTGGTTTGCGAATCTCGCTCCTGTCTACAACAACGGTGGAAACCGAACAGCACTCAACGTGCTAACCAACGAAGGGCTCACGCCAGAACAAATCTACTACAACCGCAGTAGCGCTCCGCCCGCACTCGAACCTGGACAATATGCAGTTGTCGGTCCGCGTGAAGAAACATTGCTTGGGATGAAGACGACTTGCACTGATGCGAACCTTTACGAATACGATCCAAGCGATCAACGTTTCAGCTTTCAGCAACTGGGGACGGGTTGGACCTTCAAGTACTTCAACATGGGCGGAGTCGAAAACGACCCTGTCTATCACGCCGAAGATGCAACGAACTATTTCGTCCGAGATATTGTTCCCGTCATTGCTCAAGCCAATCCACCGCACGAGAACGTTGTGGGCGGGTTGCCGCTTGGGCCATTGGCTCAAGACTGGCAGACGTACGTTAGCAGCCTGAACAACAACGCCAACCAAATTCGTTCTCAAGTTGATTTTGGGTTCAATATTTCGGCTCCCTTACCCAATGCCAACTATTATCCGGCCCCGTTGAGTAATGCAAAGCTCAATTCACAAGCTGGGCCGAACGGAACCTATCCAAAATTCGATGCTTATTTCGATGCCGAAAATGGGACTGGTGCACCGCGTGACACCCCCGTCGATGATGTCCCCAATTCGGGCAAGCCGCTAAGCGATCGCAACTGGTTGCAAGGCGGCACACATCAAGACGCATCAACGATCTTCTTGCAAAAACTTGCTGACCCGACGCGGCCGTTCAGTCCAGGAGACAATCCTTACATCACGGTTAGCACGCTTTCGATGGATCTGCATGTATTCAGCGGCCACCAAGACTTGGCCGATGAAGTTGATGTTGATGGTGCCGGAACGATGCAAGGCGTTGATCGTCATACCGCCGCGGGAACCTTCGATTCCAACATGGAGTACGACACTCGCCGATCGATTCCCGATACGTCACGTGACCGCGCCCATCATGCCACGACAAATCCCAACGCGATCATCAAGCATCGTTCACCGTTCACTTATCGCCAAAATATTCTTCAAGGTGCTACGGCGGCAGGTGCAGGAACGTTTTTCCGCTATCAGCTTCGCTCGGGAGTTGGTGGTGCCGGCTACGCAGACCAACTGGGTGCTGACTTGGATGCTTCAGCCACTGCCTACCCCCAAACGTTTGGCTATCTGAACCGGGAATGGGGAGCGCCTCGCGAATTCACGAACCAAAACCCTGCGACCACCGACTTTTACGTGGGATTGCCTGAGAACACGGTCTTCGTGCCCCTTCCTTGGTACGATCGAGACTTTGCATCACCCTATGAAATTGCCATGGTGCCTGCTTGCTCGACGGCTCGATTTGGCATTGAGCTGGATTTGGGAACCGATGCAGACTTCAGCACTTTAGATCCAGTCGAGTTCGAAAACCGACGCCCGTTTGGTCATCTACTTGGATTCGATCACAACTACGATTCCAGCCTGCAGCGAACCTACGTGCGAGGGCCGTCGCCTGGTTTCGACATGATCTTTGACTTTGTTGATACCGGCGCCATTTATGCCGATGGCGAACGCTGGATCAGCCCATTGCAAACACAGCAATCAGGATTTGCGACTTACAATCGCGTGACCGAAACGTTGCGGCCACCGTTCAATAACATCACGCTGCATCGCGTGCCGGGCAAAATCAATCTCAACACGACTCCGGATTACTTGCAAAACAACGATGCCAACGACCGAACCAACTTCGATCTTGGCGAATCGGCAATCGAACCTGAGTCGACCAATAGCAACAGCGGCACGGCGCGAAACTTCTCCCGTTTCAAATCGCATGATGGTGGAACACTAAATGGAAACATCCCCAAATTCTCCGGTTATGGCGGCGTTTACAAAGCTCTGTCGTACGGGTTTTCAACGATTCACGAGTTGAATACGGGTGAGTTCGCGGCATTTCCAGCTTCCAGCACGGATCACGTGCAAAACAACCGATTCGGTGTTGGCATTCCTCGCGTCGGGCAATCGATTGTGGCAGGCTATCCGTCTACGCAAGACACTCCGTTTGGATACAACTTCAAAGGCTTTATCGAATCACGAACCGGATTTTCCCAGGCGTATGCTGCTACGCCAGGCATCTGGGATTTGCGAAATCGCTTTGTCGATCACCGTTTCCCAACTCGGTTTGCTGGTGTGTTTGGAACAGCGTCGACCGCGAACCTACCGACGTTGCGTCAATACGCAATCAAGGACAAGGACTTCAACGGGACGCCGGATTCCATTCGTAGGACCTACGATGTGTCACTGCTTCGCCCCCATCCGGACCTGGATCGTCGAACGCGAATTACCGATCCCAATCAGGATCAGTTTGATTTGCCGACCGATCAATTAGGAAACACGGTGCTGCGGTCTTCGATGATCAGCACGCCATTGTTTGAACGCCCAGAACCCGAGTTGCATTTGGATGGGCGGCATTACGACCACGTTCCAGCATTTCGTTGGCGTAACACAGCAAAGCTTGCCAACATGACGACGACACACTCCAACGTTTACATGCTTCGAATGACAATTGGATACTTCGTTGTCGATCCTCAGACCGGCGAAGTCGGTGCGGAGTACGGTGTTTCGACCAACCAAAATAAGCGAGACCGAGCGATGTACTTGATTGATCGGTCGATTCCTGCTCCGTACGAAAAGGGGCAGCCTCACGATGCGTTCCCGACTGTCTTGCTGGAGAATGTTGAACAGTGAGAATTACCTTGATAAGAATTAACGCAATGAATATC
>JBAUHR010000160.1:0-10828 GCA_049680385.1 Rubripirellula sp.
TTTACTCATAACGCGGGTCCTCCACGTCGTCGGAAAGCGGAATAGAAGCGAAACGTGCCGAAGCTTTGCTGCTTAGCTTGAACGCGCCGTAAAAAATCACAGCAAACGCAGCCACGAACAGCCCCAGCGCCACTTCGGCATAAGCCGAATAGTCCAGCGCACTGACAAGGTCTTTGATCATTGGAATTTAGTTCTAAGAGTTGATGAACAATGCAAACGCAAAACCGACGCCATCAGTAACCGAATTCGGTTACTGCGCGGCAACCTGATCCTGCAGATCGTTTGACGGATTGGCTGCCGACTCAGTTTCTTCGCCCGGTTGGTCAGCAGGTGCTGGTTCCGTTTCGGGCGTTTCGATCGCTGGCGTCGCAGCGGCAGGTGGTTCTTCGGTTCGGAACAAGTCCGTGCCGACTCGTTGCAAGTACGCGATCACTGCCATCGCTTGCTTGTCCTGCATCGCCGCAGGGCCACCTTGCTGAACCACTTCGGCGGCAATGGCTTCGGCTTGACGTCGGGCAACAGCTTCTGTGTTATTGAGGTCTTCGTCACTGTACGGAGCCCCCAAGAAAGCAGCCGCGCGAACGTGTGGTTCGATCGCGTTGAACTTCAAATCATCGGTCAACAAATGCACGTAGCTGGGCATGACCGAGCCTGGCGAAACCAGTTCGGGATTCTCGAAGTGAGTCCAGTGCCAGAAACTACTTTGCTTGCCACCCTCGCGAGCCAAGTCAGGCCCGATTCGACGACTGCCCCATTGGAACGGACGGTCGTAAATGAATTCGCCCGGCTTGCTGTATTCGCCGTACCGTTTGGTTTCAGAAACCATCGGCCGAATCTGTTGCGAGTGACAGTTGTAGCAACCTTCGGACACGTAAATGTGTCGGCCAGCTAGTTCCAGTGGCGTGTACGGTTTGACCGTTGCAATCGTCGGCACGTTCGAACGAATCAAGAACGTCGGCACCAATTCAAACAACGTCGCAATGATCACCGCAAGGGTCGTCAGCACCGTAAACTTGACGGGCAAACGTTCCCATCGGCGGTGCCAATCCATGCGTCCAAAACGATCGACCTTCTTGCCCAGTTCCAACATCGGAACGTCTTTCAGTGGCGAATCGGCGGAAACCGCATCGTCACCGGCATATTCCTTGGACAATCGAGGTGCTGAGTAGACAGGAACCTCGTACGTGGCGGGACGTCCGAGCCAAGTCATCAATGTGTTCAGGCACAGCAGAACCACGCCGCTGAAGTACAGCAGTCCACCAACCACTCGCAACCACCATAGCGGCACCACCGACTGAATCGTTTCGATGAAGTCGGGATAAGCTAGGTGACCGGTTTCGTCCATTGCACGCCACATCAGACCTTGCATCAGGCCAGCAGCATAAATCGGGATGATGTAGAGCAGGATGCCCAACGTGCCAGTCCAGAAGTGCAGACTGACCAGCTTAGGACTCCAGATTTTGGTTTGATACAAACGGGGCAGCAGCCAATAGACCATGCCGAAGATCATGAACCCGTTCCAGCCCAATGCACCGGAGTGAACGTGCGCGATCGTCCAGTCGGTATAGTGGCTCAGTGCGTTGATCGCTTTGACCGACAACATCGGCCCTTCGAACGTGCTCATGCCGTAGAACGTGATGCCGACGACAAAGAACTTCAGCACTGGATCGGCGGCGACCTTGTGCCATGCACCGCGAAGCGTCAGCAGGCCATTGATCATCCCGCCCCATGACGGCATCCACAGCATCAAACTGAACAACATCCCCAGCGTGCTGGCCCATTCGGGCAGCGACGTGTAGTGCAAGTGGTGCGGGCCCGCCCAGATGTAAATGAACACCAAGGACCAGAAGTGAATGATGCTAAGCCGGTAACTGAACACCGGTCGTTCGGCGGCTTTGGGCAGGAAGTAATACATCAGCCCCAGAAACGGCGTCGTCAAGAAAAACGCGACCGCGTTGTGACCGTACCACCACTGCATGAAAGCGTCCTGGACGCCTGCGTAAACGCTGTAACCTTTGAACAAACCAGCCGGTACGACCAAGTTATTGAAAACGTGCAGCACCGCGACCGTCACGATCGTGGCGATATAAAACCACAGCGCGACGTACATGTGCCGTTCGCGTCGATGGATCAACGTCATCAAGAAGTTGCCGCCGAAGATGAACAACCAAACCACGGCGATCAGAACGTCGATCGGCCATTCCAGTTCGGCGTACTCGCGGCTTTGCGTGATTCCAAGCGGCAGCGTGATGGCCGCCGAAACGATGACCGCCTGCCAGCCCCAGAAGTGCAACCGACTGAGCACGTCGCTCCACATCCGGGCTTTGCACAACCGCTGGGTGCTGTAGTAGATCGCGGCAAAAATACCGTTGCCGGCGAATGCAAAGATTGCCGCATTGGTGTGCAGCGGACGCAGCCGACCAAACGCAAACCACGGGGCTCCGTTGGTTAGCCAAGGCACTACTAAAATGATGGCAACAATCAATCCAACCAGCGTTGCGACCAATCCCCACACGATCGTCGCGGTGACGAACATGCGAACAATTTTGTCGTCGTAGCTGAAGTGTTCCAGTTGGACGTCGGAAGCGGAGGAAGAAGACGGAGGCTGACTAGAGGACGCGTCATGCGAGTCCGAATCAATAACGTTGGCCATGGAGCGTTTGGTTGCTTCGATAGTTTTCCTTGCAGCCTCAACCGACAGAAACTGCTTCAACTGTATTTGATAACAAGTCCGGTGCCAGTGAACGCCCAAAACACGACTGGAAAGCAATCTGCGTCGGAACGCCACACTTTGTTTCTGTTTTTACGATCGATTGGCGCGCCATCAAGTTTCACCCAGTTGCCGCCACTTTCCATTGGCGCAACCAATCGCACAACGAGAGTCACTTTGCGCGCCAAAACGCACATATGTGACGGTATTGCTCAGGCGGCATCGGCTCGAGCCCCCGCCGGATTTAGGCCAGTCACTTGGGCGATGTGCCTGAATCGAGATGCCCGAATCGATCGCCGTGAAGTTCCAGGTCTCCGCTGCCCGGAAAGGCCGATCGCGATGACAAGGCCTTGGTGTACGCCACTCGTTCGTCTTCGGAACTAAACTCCAATGGGCGTTTGGATTGCAGTTCGTGAATCGATTGAATGCCGTTGTGGTCCATGTATTCGACCAAACCGTCAACCAAGCTGCGAATCACATCTGGCCCGTTTCGATAGAGTTCTGATGTCACCATCACGGCGTCAGCACCAGCCAGCAGGGCACGAATCACGTCTTCGACGGTGCCGATCCCGCCGCACGCGGCCAACGACATCGCCGGACATGACGAATGCACCCGCATGATCGCGCCAAGCGAACCGACGATGCTGCCCGGTTCGGTCAGCCCCCAGCAGTGACGGACAGACAGCGAGTCCAAGCAGATTTCGACATTCGGCTTACGACCATACAGCACCAATCCTTGGCACCCCGACGACAAATGGCGAGCAAGGTGAGCGACGCTGGTGTATTCGCGTTCGAGTTTCAGAAACAGCGGAATCGAAATCGCATTGTTGATCGACACCACCAACCGGATCAGCGACTCTTCGATTTCGCGAGGCCCTGCGTCAAGCAATGTGTCAGAGTGATGGACTGCCAATTCGATCGCCGCCGCGCCTGCCTCTTCGACTTCGCCAGCAAAGTCCAGCCAATTGCCGTCGCTTTCGCCATTGAGACTAGCGATGACGGGGATATTCAGTTGAGCGCTGGCGCGGTTGACGATCGACAGGTACGTGTCGGCATCTTTGCAGGTTGAATAGTCCTGCATCCTTTCGTTTCGCTGGCTGAGGCGTTGTTCGCGTTCGTTCAGCTCGATCCCTCGAGATTGATTCCAATGAACGATCTGTTCTTCGAACAACGACGGCAGCACGATCGCGCCGGCCCCAGCCGACTCGATTGCCACCCGAGTCTGGTCTTGCGAGGTCAGCGGACAAGCGCCGACGATGATCGGCGAAGCCAGTGTTAAGCTTCCGTAGCGGGTCGTCAAATCAATGGTCATGACATTTTCCTTCGCTGATCGAGTCGGGTTAAATGTGATCGACGCCCGCGACGAAGAACGGATGCGAGTCGACTGACATTAGAATGAGTTGGCGATTGCCGTGCCAAACACAATCTGCCGAACTCGTCATTTCTTGTTGCTTCGCTAGCAACAAGTTGCTTCGCTGGTACCTTGCCAGCTTCGCTGGCAAAACGCTCGGGTGCGGTCGCTCACTCTTCACGGCGATGGTGCCGTGATATCCAAACGCTGCAGGGTGCGTGCCGAAGAACGTATTTCGTCGTGCTGCCCAACAACATTTCGCCAATCAGGCTGTGTCCCGCATCGCCAACAACGACCAGGTCGTCGTGATTGGTTTCCGCAGCCGTTGCGATGGCGTCGCCAATGTGATGAACACGCGGAACCTGCAACGAGACGTTCGGCAGCGTCTTGGCAACCTCGCCCGACATTCGCTCGCCATCCAAACGGATTTTCTCAGCCACCTCGTTTTCAAGCTGTGCCGTGATCGCCGAAAAGGACTCGTCAAAATAGGCATACGGTTGAGCAGCCACGCTGATCAACGAAACCTCCGTTTTGGGATCCCAGTTCAGGGACAACTGTTCTGAAATGGCCTCGCGCGAACCAGCCGAACCGTCGTACGCAATCAACAATTTGGGTGGATCGCTCATCACGGGCGCGTTTACTTTGGCATGGGCACGAACCACCAACACCGAGCAAGTTGCGTGCGTGGCAACGCTATCCGACGTGCTTCCCAATAACAATCGGTGCAGCGTCGTGTGCCCCTTGGCACCGACGACGATCAGGTCAGCCCCGATCCGCTCGGCCTCGTCCAAAATCCCTGGCACAGGGTCGCCTAACGACATGCCGGTCGAAACGGTTTCGCAAGCATCTGCCAGCATGGCTCGAATGGGTTCTTGGAACTTGGCAACACGTTCAGTCTCACGTTTGGACCACTCGGGATACCACGGTTCGACACCACTGCTGTGCGGATAACCCGGTGCGAAAGAAACGGAGAATACCGTGACCTCAAATTTCTCTTTGCCCGCTAGTTGGCTCAAGAATTTTGCGGCCACTACGGCGTTGGTTGACCCGTCGGTTGCTAATAAGACTTTCATGGTTGTTGCTCCCAAGGATGCACCGGCGGTGCCCGGTTTGTAAGCGACTCGGCGACAATTCGGCGACTCGCAGGATTCCAAGGGTGTGCAACTGCACGCGCTGTGCCGATTATGCGACACAGCCTCGATTTAAGACTGCAAAATCGTCAAAACTCGCCCCCATCGCAATTTGTCGAGTGAACTTCGTGTCAGTAGCTGAGCATCGCGGCGCGTGGCCGAGACGTGCCGAGACATATTGTCGCGCATTTTCAGCGCTTTTTCATGTTCAGGGCTTCGGATTGTCGCAAAATTCGCAGGTTTGGCTGCTAGCGGCTTGCGCGCTCTGGACCCTGATTGCATCATTCGGATAGTACGAACTGTGCAGCGGGAACGGTGACGAAACCGCAGTTTCCAAATCGAACCGTTCACTCAACCAGCTTGGCAAAGCCGAACTGTATTTAGACATCGAAAGCTACAAGCGACAAGACAGCCAATCACCCCGATTGTCTCGCCTGCGAGACCCAATTCAATTTCCCCCCCGAGGCAACCATGGCACACGCACTGATAACCGGCGGTACCGGCTTTATCGGTCGCAACCTGGTAAAGCTTTTGATCGAACGTGGCGATGACGTGACTTGCTTGGTCCGTTCCAAGGCGAGCCTGGACTCGCTTGAATGGGCTTCGAGCGCCGGAAAGTCGCCGCGACTGGTTTTCGGTGATGTGACCGATCGCCTATCTGTTCGTGCTGCCGTTCGCGATGTGGACGTGGTCTACCACTTAGCCGGCGTGACGAAGGCGTTTCGCAAGTCGGCGTTGTTGCCGGTCAATCAAACGGGCGTCGAAAACGTTGCCGAAGCCTGTTCAACGCAATCAGGAAAGACGACGCTGGTTCTCGTTTCGTCGCTGGCCGCGGCTGGCCCAGCGGTCGATGGGAAGCCCAAGGTTGAATCCGATCGCTGGAATCCGGTTTCGAACTACGGGCTCAGCAAACTGGCTGGCGAAATCGCGGCGCGCCGATTTGCCGGTGAAGTACCGACCAGCATCGTTCGCCCGCCGATCGTGATGGGCGAAGGCGACAGTGACGGACTAGAGTCATTCAAGAGTATCGTCAGGTGGGGCGTCCATCTGAGCCCTGGGATGAACCCCGAAAACAACCGCGTCTCTTTGATTGACGCGAAAGACCTCGCAACCGCGTTGACATTGTTGGCTGAAAAGGGCGAGCGGGTTGGATCCAAGGGCGCTGACACTTCGGTTGGTGTTTATTTTGCGGCTGCGGACGAAACGCCGACGTACTCGGAACTTGGCCGGATGATCGGCCGCGCCGTCGGTCGGCCCAACGTCGCTGTCGTCCAGATTCCACACGCTCTGGTGTGGGCAGTCGCAGGGATCAGCGATGTTGCGGGACGCATTCGCCGCCGACCCAATATCCTGAACTGGGATAAGGCTCGCGAAGCGGTCTCGGGATCTTGGACTTGTTCGGCTGAAAAACTGCGACAAGACACCGGATTCGAACCGGCTCAGCCAATGTCGCTGAGACTTCGCCAGACCGCTGAATGGTATTTCTGCAATGGTTGGCTGTCCCCCAGCCCGATCGTTCCGACTCCTCGCCGGCCATCGAGCTTGGAACAGATCGGCAAAGCGGGCCAAAAAAAGCTGAGCGATTCCTAGCCAGCCCCCCGGCTGATAAGGCTCTCGATCGCCCGTCCGTTGCCGTTCCGAGGCGGTGGATTGAGACCGTGAATTGCCGATCGTTCAATCGCCGTGCTTGACATCGTGCAGGGGGGCCGTGAAATTGACGGGGTTCTAGATGTCGAGGTTTCGCGCCGTCTTTCGAGATCCACTCCTTCTGCGATCGGTAACCATGCCCCTAACTGCCCCGTCGTTCGACTTGTTGGCCCAGCAAAAACTGCCCAACTCGGCCATGTTTGGATTGATCTTGGCCGCTGTGTTTTTCGGGTTGCTGCTGATCTTCTTTTTCGTGTTTGCACGATACTTTGGCTTGTGGATCCAAGCCAAACTGACCCGATCGAACATCTCGTTCTTCAACTTGTTGGGCATGACGTTCCGCAAAGTGAACACTCGCGCGATCGTTCGCAGCAAGATCATGGCGACTCAGGCCGGATTAGTGGATCCGGATTTGACCAGCGAGGCGCTCGAGGCACACTATTTGGCGGGCGGAAATGTCCAGCAGGTGATCCGCGCGTTGATCGCAGCCAAAAAAGCAAAAACGATTTCACTGACATTCCGCGAAGCGTCCGCGATCGACCTAGCCGGCCGGGACGTGTTGGAAGCAGTCAAAACCAGCGTCTACCCCAAGGTCATCGATTGCCCGCCGCGTGGCGCCGCCAAGCCATCGCTCGACGCGGTTGCCAAGGACGGGATTCAGTTGAAGGTCAAAGCACGTGTGACCGTGCGAGCCAACCTGCAACAGTTGATCGGTGGTGCGACCGAAGAAACGATCATCGCCCGAGTCGGCGAAGGCATCGTCAGCGCGATCGGCAGTGCGGCCAGTCATAAAGCGGTGCTGGAAAACCCAGACGTGATCAGTAAAGCGGTGCTGGCCAAGCGACTCGATTCGCAAACGGCATTTGAAATTGTCTCGATCGACATCGCAGACATCGACGTGGGTGCGAACATTGGTGCTCGGTTGCAGGCCGACCAGGCCGAGGCGGACACGCAAGTCGCACGTGCTCGGGCCGAAGGTAAACGGGCCGCTGCGGTCGCCGAAGAACAAGAAAACCAAGCCAAAATCCAAGAGAGCAAAGCGCAAGTGGTGCTGGCCCAAGCCGCCGTGCCTCGCGCGATGGCCGAGGCGTTTCGAACTGGCAACTTGAACATTTTGGATTACTACAAACTGCAGAACGTCAACGCGGACACCGAAATGCGTCGTTCGTTGTCGCTAAGTGCAACCGCGTCAGCCGAGTCCCGCGAACCTGCCGGAACCTAGCCTTCGGGTAGCGAAACTCGTCGGGCGGTTTCGGCCTGGTGCTTTTTTATCCTTCACCAACTCGCAAAAGCAAATCCACATGTCGGGCGATCTCGAAGACTTTCTGCGACGAGCTGCCCAACGTAGGCAAGCCAAAGCAGCCGAACAGGCCGAATCGGCTTCGGCTCGACGACGGCCCGAGTATTCGGACAGTCGATCCGAGCGCAACCCGCAAATCGACGACATCGATGAAGTTTTGACAGCGGAAATCGTCGAAGATGATGACGGTTCGTCAATCGCTGCGCGGATGCATCGACTCGAGGAAGCCAGGAAAGTTGCCAACGAACTGGAAAAAACGTCGGCGGCACAGATGCGAAAGGCGCGCGGTATGTTGCCTCGCCAACAACTGGAAACCAAAGCGTTTACCGGCAACCCCGTCCAAGACTTGCTTGATGCACTGCAGCGCCCAGGCGGAGTGCAACAAGCGATTTTGTTAAAAGAAATTCTCGATCGTCCGGTGGATCGTTGGTAGTCGATTCGAACCTACAAGATTCCGACTCGCCCAGCGACCACTCGACCTCTGACCGAGTGCTGATCGGCGTCTGCACGCTCAATGAAGTCGACAACATCGAGACGATGGTGACGCGACTGCGGGCGGCGATCCCCGCGGCCGACATCTTGGTCGTTGATGATCGGTCAACCGATGGCACGTCGCAAAAAGTTGCGACCATGGTCTCCCAAGACGATCACGTCGCCTTGGTCATTCGACAAGACCGTGGCCTAGGCGGCGCGATCAGGCACGCGATGCAAGCAGCGGTCGACGGCGGTTACGACTTCTTCCTGAATCTGGATGGCGACTTGAGTCATGATCCGGATCAATTGCCAAGCCTGCTTCGCCGCGCGACAACCGACCCACCCGTCGATGTGGTGATCGGATCTCGATACGTCGAGGGCGGATCGATCACGGGATGGCCGCTACGACGCCGGATGATGAGCCGGATGGTGAACAAGTTTGCGACGCTCTGTCTGCGATTGCCGGTCAAGGATTGTAGCGGGTCGATGCGTTGTTACCGAGTCACGGCGCTGACGAGACTGGGGTTGGAAACTCTTCGCAGCAACGGATATGCCGTCTTGGAAGAAATCCTGGTACGGCTCAATCGCAACGGCGCCACCATGGCCGAAGTCCCGATCACATTCACCGATCGCACGATGGGCGAAAGCAAGTTGACGATTCGCGAAGCCGTCCGGTCGTCCGGCCAAATGCTAGCGATGGCGTTAAAACGCGAAACAAGCTAACTAAGTTGTCGCTTTTTTGTAGCATTTTGGACGCCCAACGACTTCCTCGTTAGAATGAATCGGGTGTCGTTTCTTCGCTGACCGCGTTTCGGTTGAATTCGCTCGCGTCGTTTCCATCTGGGTTAAACATGTCGTTCGTCATCTCTCGCCGCACCGCATTACGTGGCCTTGGCACCGCAGTGGCGCTGCCGTGGCTAGAAGCCATGCACCGAACGACGGTGATGGCAGCAACGCCCGGCAAACCACCGGTCCGGCTAGGGTACTTTTACGTTCCCAACGGCGTTCACATGCCCGATTGGCGGCCCGGAGATTCGACACAGGATTCCAGCGAACATCCGCTGACGGACTTGCCAGCGATCCTGAAACCGCTCCAGCAGAATCAGGTGTCGGATCGGGTCGTCGTGATCAGTAACCTAGAGGCCAAGCACTGCTTCGCCAAAGGTGCCGGGCACGAGCCGGCCGGCGGCGGATTCCTCGTCGGCGCCCAATGCAAGCACTCCGAAGAACCCGAAGTCGGCGGCATCTCGGTCGACCAACTCGCCGCGCGTAAGATCGGTATCCGGACCGCCGTCGATTCGCTTGCTCTCGGTATCGACCCCGGCCACCGCGGCGACCATGGATTCAGCGGAACGTATCTATCGCACATCTCGTGGCGCAGCCGCACGATGCCGGCCACGTTGGAACTGAACCCGAAAGAACTGTTCACGCGTTTGTTCCGGAATTCGAAACCGCGACGCCCCGATTGGAACGCGGCGCCAGTGACCGAATCGATCACGGACACGGATCCCGTTCGCGGCAGCATTTTGGATCTGATTCAAGAAGACACCCGTTCGCTGCAACGCCAACTTGGGTTCGCCGACCAGCGGCGACTGGAAGAGTACCTTGACGGGCTGCGCGGGATTGAAAAACGCATCGCCATGCACGAAGCCGATCCGCAATCACACCACCACCGGTCGTTCAACGAAGCCCCGGCCAACCGGGCGCTGCATGACGGCGAATCGGCCGACCATATTCCTGAACTGATCATGCCCGACGGACGCGGAATTCCGGCCGTGTATTCCGAGCACGTTGATTTGATGCTGGACATCATGACGTTGGCTTTTCAGACCGATACGACGCGAGTTTCGTCGTTCATGTTCTCGTACGAAAAGTCAGGTCGCTCCTATCCGGAAATCGAAGCTCCGGGATCGCACCACTCAACGTCACACCACCAAGACCAAGCCGCCAAGCATGCCGAGCTTGTCCGTATCAACTCGCACCATGTTGAATTGTTCGCTCGGATGCTGCACCGGATGTCACAAATTGACGAAGGCGGCTCGACCCTGCTTGATAATGTTGCACTGTTGTACGGCAGTGGCATCAGCGACGGAAACAAACACAACCACGATGACTTGCCGGTGATGGTGGCGGGTGGTGGCGGTGGTTTGTTCCGCGGTGGGCGTCACGTCTCGCTCGAAAACCCAACTCCGATTTGTAACGTGTACTTGGAAATG
>JBAUHR010000161.1:0-8916 GCA_049680385.1 Rubripirellula sp.
GTCGTACTTGCCGGCGGTGTCTGGAAAGATGCCGACTTGTTGATGGCAGGCCAGGGCACAGCCGGCGCGCCGATCGTGTTCCGTGCCGCCTCGCCCGGCAGCGTGACGCTGTCGGGGAACTCGCGGATTCGTATCGCGGGCGAGCACGTTGTCATTGACGGTTTCCGATTCCGCGGCGCCTGGCACAAATCAGCACTGGTCGAGTTTCGCAAAGACAGCAAGCGTCCGGCCCAATCATGCCGGCTGACCAACATCGATATCGACGATTGCAATCCACCAGACTTGAAGGTTGAAAACAAGTTCGTATCGATCTACGGGCAAAACCATACGATCGACCACTGCTATCTGGCTGGTAAGCGAAATCCCGGCGCGACGATGGTGGTTTGGCTGGGTGATGACAGCGGTGGCCACACGATCGAGCAAAACCATTTCGGACCTCGCCCGATTTTGGGGCGAAACGGTGGCGAAACGGTTCGCGTCGGCGACAGCCAAACGGCTCACCGGTCGGCCAACGTCACGGTCCAGCGCAATCGGTTCGAACGCTGTGACGGTGAAGCCGAAGTGATTTCGAACAAGTCATGCGACAACGTCTACCGCGACAACCTGTTCGTCGAATGCAGCGGAACATTGACGCTGCGTCACGGTCGCCGATGTCTGGTCGATGGCAATGTGTTTTTGGGCAACAAGGCTCGCGGTAGCGGCGGTGTTCGCATCATCGGCGTCGACCACGTCGTCACCAACAACTACTTCGAATCGCTCGAAGGCGACCACTTTCGCAGCGCCCTTGCGATCACCAACGGCATCCCCGATTCACCCGCCAACGGTTATGAACCGGTTTCAGGTGCCAAGGTCACTGGCAACACGTTTGTCGAATGCAAACGGTCCATTTTGATCGGTGCTGATATCGAACAGAGTTCGCAAGTCGCGCCACAAAACTGTTCGTTCACCAACAACCTGATCGTGTCACGTCGCGGCCCGATGATCGATCTGCAAAACCTCGGGGAAGGCCATCGCTGGATCGACAATCGTTGTTTTGGAAAGGGGAATCGGTTCGGCGAAGGGCAAGATCCAGCCAACCCCGATTCGATCGTGACTCGGATGGACCAACCGCCTGCGGTCGACACGTCGCGACACGATCAAACGGCCCAGGTCATTACCGGTCCGTCGTGGCGACAACCGCCAAAATCGCCTCGCTAAACGGCAACGAAAAAGGGTTCGGCATGACTGCCGAACCCTTTTCGTTTTCTTAAATTCACTAACCGACTGAACTAGGCAATCTTAGCAACCAAGTCCAAGACCTTGTTGCTGTAACCCCATTCGTTGTCGTACCACGACACAACCTTGACGAAGGTCGAATCCAATTGGATACCAGCGTTGGCATCGAAGATCGAAGTGCGAGCGTCGCTACGGAAGTCAGTCGAAACGACCTTGTCTTCGGTGTAACCCATGATGCCCTTGAGCGGGCCTTCCGAAGCCTTCTTCATCGCTGCACAGATGTCTTCGTACGATGCTTCCTTGTTCAACTCGACGGTCAAGTCGACGACCGAAACGTCCGAGGTTGGAACGCGGAACGCCATGCCGGTCAACTTGCCGTTGAGCTCGGGAATGACCTTGCCGACAGCCTTCGCTGCACCGGTGCTTGATGGAATGATGTTTTCCAGAATACCGCGTCCGCCACGCCAATCTTTCTTCGATGGGCCGTCAACGGTCTTTTGCGTTGCTGTCGCTGCGTGAACGGTCGTCATCAAACCACGCTTGATGCCGAAGTTATCGTTGAGAACCTTGGCCAACGGTGCCAAGCAGTTCGTGGTACACGATGCGTTGCTGACGATCGCTTGGCCGGCGTAGGTGTCACAGTTGACGCCCATGACGAACATCGGGGTGTCATCCTTCGAAGGTGCCGACATGACAACCTTCTTGGCACCGGCGTCGATGTGGCCTTGAGCGGTGTCGCCAGTCAAGAAGATGCCGGTCGATTCGACAACGATGTCGGCACCAACGGCTCCCCAAGCCAACTTCTTTGGATCGGTTTCGGCTGTCACGCGAATCGTTTTGCCGTTGACGATCAGTTGACCGTCTTTGTGCGAAACTTCGCCTTTGAAGGGACCGTGTACCGAGTCATACTTCAGCATGTAGACCAAGTAATCGACGTCCAGCAAGTCGTTGATTGCCACTACATCGATGTCGTCACGGTTAACCGATGCGCGAAAGACCATACGTCCAATGCGACCAAATCCGTTGATGCCGACCTTAATCATGTTGGGTTACCTTATTCTGATTGTGTTCGAGGAACTAGCTTCTTAGGACGGCGAACGGCCCACCAAAGATTGTTTAGGAATGAGCGGAAAACACGTGTCCGACCCCTTTTGTGCGAAGCAGCCGAAGGGCCGGTTCCCGGCAAAAGGGGTCGGACACTTTTTTCTCGCACGACCCTTAGCCGCGAATTATAGGAAGCGATACGAAAAGTGAAACAGCCCCCGCTATCAAGTCCGCCGCCAATGTGGCGTCGCCCCCCCGGTGTCGCGCCGGGAACTTGGCAATATGTCCATCAAAGGCCGATCGCCGACCATTACGACGCGTTTGTGGAAGACGCAGCGGTATGCCGGATCGATGCCGAAATTCTGACAAAAGTACTGCCAGGGGTGTCGAATTCGGCTGAACAGCCCGAAATGGTGCTGGATTTGGGTTGCGGGACCGGCCGAACGGCGTTGCCGCTAGCGAGTCGCGGATACGACGTGATCGGAATCGATCTGAGCGAACCGATGCTGGGCGTCTTGGTTGGGAAAGTCTTGACGCAGAAGCAACAAAATCAAACGGAACCGACACAGCAACCATCCGACGCTTGCGCGTTCGGTCAGATCTACCCGATCAAAGCAAACTTGGTGGACCTTGGCGGTATCGCCGACGGCGCCGCCGACCACGCTGTCTGCTTGTTTGCCACGATGGGCATGATCCAGGGTCGGTCAAATCGCCGAACCGTGATGCAGCACGTCGCCCGAATTGTTCGACCAGGCGGAAAGTTGGTGATCCATGTCCACAACCGCTGGGCCGCACTCGCCGAATCGGGCGGTTATCGATCCCTGACTCGTTCATGGCTGCGCTCGATCACATCGAAAGACCACGACTTCGGCGATGCAACTTATGCCTATCGGGGTCTCAGCGAGATGTTCATGCACCGATTCTCGCGACGTGAATTGGTCACCGATCTGAGTGCCTGCGGATGGCAAGTCGACGAGGTCATGCGACTTGCCATCGAAGCAGATCGCTTCCTCGGTAAATTCCGAAACGGCGGCGGTGTGGCCGGCGGATTCATTGTCGTTGCCACACGAAAATGACGCGCTAAGGTTCAATCGTGACTTCAAACGATCCGCCGTTGTCACTAAGCGCACCGACTGCGTCGTTGACCTTGAACAACAGCCAACTGTGCGCGGCAACGTCGACCACGGCTTGTTTGCCAATTGCTTGAACATCAATCGTCGGCAACTTGTCCTGCCGCGGCGTTTGATTGGGCAGCACACAGGCGATCAATTGCCCCAGCGGTCGGCCCGCGACGTACTGGATCGTCACGCCCGGTGGTTCACTGATCCATGGTTTTGGTTCTTGGGCAACCGTGACTTGACCGCTGGCCCGGACGCGGACTTTCACGCCTGACGGCACTCGTACACCCGGTGATTGCCAGCCACGACTGGCGGAAACCATGAACTTGATCGGTTTGCCGTCCCACAGCGGATCTTCGACCGAGATCGCGACCTGCTGTTGATCCCAGTCGAAACCGAAATCAAAGTCATGCGTCAACAATCGCCAGCGGGCTTGGACGATGGGCCAATCCTTCGCCAAACGTTGGCGGAATTGACGATTGAATGCCGGGCTGGTGTCGCGGCCGCGATTCGCGGCATCACCGAGAACTTCGCGGTATTCCGGGTAAGCATCAAACATCGACGCGGCTGCCCAACTGAACGTGTACGACTCGACGTCGCCCGACAGGGTCGGCGGATACTGCATCACTTGTTCGATCGACGGAACGGCTGACTCGTCACGAACTTGGCTCATCTTCGTGAACCGTCCCCAGTACGGCACATCGGATTTGTCACGGGGAATGTCGATCGATTTGGTTTGTTCGCCTTGGCTCGAATGAGTCGACAACAATTCGGCGGTCCCTTCCATGAACCAAGTCGGCCCGGCCCCGCCGAAACAGTGGAACGCCAATGAGTGGGCGCCTTCGTGCAACATCAAGTGACGTGTGTAATACTGGCTCGGCTGGGCCATGATCCAAACCGAGTCGTTCAGGGCATAGCCATACGGAAAATCGGGAACGCGGATCGGAATCAAGCCTTGGTTGGCAAACGCTTGTTTGTCTCGCATCACAAAGGCGGCGACTTTCCAATCGGCGATCCTGTCATCGGCCAGATCCCAGAACGCCGTCCACTGGGGCACGGCCGCATCAAAGGAAGCCACCAAGGTTTCGGCTTCGTCGCGAGATTCCAAGTCCGTCGTCAACTCAATGAAACGACCGTCGACCCGATACAGTTTGGCACTCTCCTGCTGGACAACATTCTGTCCGCCAACACTCTGTCCGCCAACATCCTGTCCCACTGCGGTGACCGGATCACCGACCAACGTCAACACGCAAACCAACCAAGCAAAAATCCATGTTCGATTCATACCGTCATTCTAACGCGTCGTTGCGGCTAGGGTCATGCGTCTTGCTTTGCGTCGTCCTTAGCGGCGGCGGATGTGTTCCCAAAGCCGAGTCCGATGTGGTCGTCTATTCGGCGCTCGACCAAGAATTTGCGATGCCGATCTTGGACGCTTTCGAACGAACGACGGATCACGATACCGGTGTGATTTCAAAATTTGATGTCGAGTCCACCAAGACGGTCGGTTTGGTCACTCAGATCATTGCCGAACAAAAATCACCAACGTGTGACTTGTTTTGGAACAACGAAATCATGCACACCGTCCGACTTCAAAAACTGGGCCTGCTGGCCAAACATGACTGGAATGTCGACGGTGGCTATCCGCGCGACATGATGTCCAGCGATGGAACGTGGTGTGGGTTTGCGGCGCGTGCCCGTGTTTTGATCGTCAACAAAAAGTTACTGACCGACCCTGCCATGTATCCCACGTCGGTTGCCGAACTTGCCGATCCGAAATGGGCCGGCAATTGTGCGATGGCGCGGCCATTGTTCGGGACCACTGCGACTCACTTTGCGGTGCTTCGCGAAATCAACGGACGCGACAAGACACTCGATCAACTTCGTGCGATCGAAAAGAACGCCAAGATTTTGTCTGGCAACAAACAAGTCGCATTGGCCGTGTCGGCCGGCACCGTGGCCTGGGGGCTGACCGACACGGACGACGCGATTATCGAAAAGGACCAAGGTTTCCCGGTCGCCATCGTCTATCCCGATCAAGCATCCGACCAACCCGGCACGCTGCGGATTCCCAACACGATCGCGCTCCTGAAAAACTCGCCGCACCCGATCGCGGCGGGCAAACTAGCCGATTACTTGGTCACGCCCGAAACCGAAGATCGCTTAGCGATGGGCGACAGCAGCCAGTTGCCAATCACCCGCGGCAGCAAGTTCCCACCGCGAGTGTTGCCCGAAAATCCGATCCGCTGGATGCGAGCGCCGTTCGAATCGGCCGCCGACGATTGGGAAACCTGGGCCAAAGATGTGCAGGCGATATTTGAATAGTTCGGAATAAAAAAAGCCAGGACGAATCCTGGCTTTGCGGAACCGGCCGCTACTGCGTCCGACTCTCCCCAGAGGAAGAGTGATATCCCGAACTTATTTTCCGAAGTGATCCGTTAGCTAACGACAGCTTCGTTCATTTCGATTTCGTAGCCTTCGCGATACGGACGCGTCAGCATACCGTTGGCTTCTTCGTCACCAACAATTTGCTCGTTGGCATCGTCCCACTTTAAATCGCGACCGAGTCGCGCCGAGATTCCGGCCAAGTGACAGACGTTCAACATTTCCATGTGAGTGTGAACGTCGCTGATCGGAGTCTCGCGAGTCTTGACGCAGTGCAAGAAGTTGGCCCAGTGCTGAGCCCGTTCGTTGTGTTCCATCGGCATGCCGCGATACACCTTGCTGATCGCGTCGTCGGGCAACGGATTGTCCTTGAGTGCTTCAACAGGCGCGCCGACCAACTTCTTGCGATTGACAAAGATGCGGCCCTTGTCACCTTCGATCAAGACGCCGTTGTCGGTGTCATTCCGAATGATCATCTCAGTGCCACCGGGATAGGCAACGGTGAACTGGAAGCTCGTCGCCGTGTTGTAGCGATCCGTTTCGACCGCGACACCATTTTTGAACTCAACCGGATGAGTCGCTTTGCCACCGATCGAGACGGGCCCTTCGGTTTGGCCGTTCAACTTCAACGCCCAATTGCTGATGTCGACGTGGTGAGCGCCCCAGTCGGTCAATTTGCCACCGGAGTATTCGTACCACCAACGGAACTCGTAATGGCAATTCGTGTTCTTACCGTTTTCGCTGCGGCGATAGTCGACACTGGGTGCTGGACCTAGCCAACGATCCCAGTTCAGATTTTTCGGAACGTCGACCACAGGAATCGAGTCGCACGAAGGCGCACCACCGATGGCGGCTTGGACACGATGGATTTTGCCGACGCGACCTTCGTTGACCATCGCCATTGCTTTGACGAACAGATTGAACGTGCTGCGCTGTTGGGTTCCAACTTGGACAACACGGCCCGTTTCTTTCTGAACCTTGCGGATCAATTTGCCTTCGTCGATCGTTAGGGTCAGCGGCTTTTCACAGTACACATCTTTGCCAGCCAACATCGCTTCGATCAGCGGTTTGGTGTGCCAGTGATCTGGCGTCGCAATGTGAATCACGTCGATATCGTCGCGCTGCAGAATCTCGCGATAGTCTTCGTACGTGTCGGCTTTACCGCCACCGTACTGCTTGTTGAACTTGTCCGCGCGGCCTTTATCAACGTCGGCGATGGCAACGACGTCCACCCATTTCTGGGCCGCCTTCATGTTGCCGCTGGCCATTCCCCCGGACCCAATTACACCGATGGTCATGCGGTCGTTCTTGCTGGTCGATTCGTCCGCCAAAGTCTTGGGGGTGGAATGGAAATAAGGAACCGTAGCAGCCGTTCCCGCGATCGCGGTCGTCTTCAGAAACTTACGACGTGGTTGATTGATTTCGGACAAAATTAAGAGACCTTAAGATCGTGGACAGGTTAGGAAATCTTGGTGGGTGGAAAGCCGTGCAAGGCTCCCCCGAACAACACAGTTTACCACCAGCGAAGTCTTGGTTTCCACTACCTTTGTATTTTGACGCAATCTTGCGCCTCGATTGAGCATTTACTCGGCCTGGGCAAGATGAACCGCGTCATCCAAAATTTCAATTTCCACAGTCATTCGAGGCTTCAAATATGATTTTCAATTGCCCCCAATGCGGAAAACAGTACCGTGGCGAAGCCTCGATGGTGGGCCGAAAAGTGAACTGCAAGGCCTGTGGCAGCAACTTTTCGATCCCGGCAAGCGACGACTCGGACGAACCCTTCGCGATGCAGCCTGTCAGCGCACGGGTGGTCGAATCGTCGTCGCCAATGGTCAATTCCACCGCCGATGGTGACAACGATTTCTTGGCTGGCAATAACGAAATCGCAACAGCCCAGGTCTCCATGCGGGGCGGCCAGTCCAATGACGGACGCGCCCGCACGGCCGACGAAATCGACTACGAAATCTTTGGCCACGAAGCTCAATACGTTGAGATCACGCTGGACCCTGGCGAACAAACCATCGCCGAAGCCGGCGCACTGATGTACATGACCGCCGGAATTGAAATGGCGACCGTACTGGGTGACCCGTCCGAGCAAAACAAAGGGCTTCTCAACAAAGCTCTTTCGGCAGGCAAACGCGTCCTGACCGGCGAGTCATTGTTCATGACCACGTTCACCAACATGGGCAGCCGCCAAGCCAAAGTTGCCTTCGGTTCGCCCTATCCCGGCCGGATGATCCCGATGCACTTGGATCAATTGGGCGGTGAACTGATTTGTCAAAAAGATGCGTTCTTGTGTGGGGCACGCGGCATCAAAATTGACATCGCGTTTCAAAAGAAAATCGGCGCCGGGCTGTTTGGCGGTGAAGGTTTCATCATGCAACGACTCAAGGGCGACGGGATCGCAATCGTTCACGCGGGCGGCACCATGATGTACCGCGAATTGAAACAGGGCGAGCAACTGCGCGTCGACACGGGGTGCATCATGGCGCTAGGCCCGTCGATCAACTATGACATCCAATTCGTTGGCGGACTCAAGAACGCGTTTTTTGGTGGTGAAGGTTTGTTTCTAGCCACGGTCACCGGACCGGGACCGGTGTGGTTGCAATCGCTGCCGTTCAGTCGCTTGGCCGGCCGCGTCGCCAGCAGCATGCCAGGCGTTGGCGGCGGATCCCGCAAGGGCGAGGGATCAGTGCTGGGCGGACTTGGCGAAATGTTCATGGGAGACTGATTCACATCGATTGTCCAAAGCCGATCAACTAAAATCGCCAATCAACTAAAATCACTCTGCATCCGTGCCCCCCGTCTGCATCAGTGCCCCCCGTCTGCGGCCGTTCGACCTCTTTAACAAAAATTCGCCGCCCGCGCCATGTAATTTTTCGCACATAGTGTGCGAAATATTTTCGGCATTTGGGACGTTGTACCCAAATTTTTTGAAAATAAGCAGGAGGTTTCGGTTAGTATTCTTCGCGTCATGAACCTGAGGGGCATGACTTGCGTACTGCGTATGTGGTTTCTAGACCTTAGCGCCGGTAACCACTTATCAAATCCTTTTCGTTTTTCTTTCTTAGAGACTTCCAAGTATGAAGAGATCCCAAAGTCGCGGTTTCACCTTAGTGGAATTGCTGGTCGTCATCGCGATCATCGGTGTACT
>JBAUHR010000162.1:0-1752 GCA_049680385.1 Rubripirellula sp.
CACCAACAGTGTGATTCGCCCCGCCGGAATCCGAGCCGGCCAAAGCCATGCGATTTCCACCGGTTCAATGTCGGAGAACCAGATCACATTGCTTTCTAGTTCGATGGCCGATCCATCAATTGGCGACCCGTTAACGGATTGCAGGCTCGGCGCCGGAATATATGTGTGAGTGGTTCTCGGTTGATAACGGGAAATGCTGGACGCAACCTTGGCGACTTCTTTTGGCTCAAGCGGTGGGTTACAACGTTCACGATTGACCTGTTTCAGTCCGGCCAGGATTTCGGATTCATTCAACCCGGCTTGCCGCATTCGCCCAGCAATGGAAGCGAGGGTCGCATTTCGCTGACCATTCGGGATGACACACGAGACTTGTTCATGGGTGGGTCGAGGCAACAGGTCAGAATTCGCGACCACCTCAGGCTTTACCAATGCGTCAAGCGCGTCGGCCAACCAACGCGGTGGTTCGCAAAGCTGATCGGCGGGGACATTCAACTCACGTCCCTCCAACCACTGGTATTTGCCGTCTGGTCGCTTGGATGGAGCCACCACGATGTAGCCGCCATCCGTTCGTACATCGACTTGAGGCGCCAGTCGTCCTACCGAACATCGCCATCTCACGTCCCGAGGCCGCCGAAATACTAGATGACACCCTCCGCGAGGCGTACTTGCAGTCGGCAGATTGCCAAGCTCGTTTGCGCGCTCGTTCGTCAACCAAGGATTGTCCGGGCCATCGACGTCGACGACCAACAACCCTTGGGTTGCCAAGCCGACATTGGCGTCAGGATGTCGCGCCCACCAGTCGTTGATCCGATCATGATTCGTTGACGCATCCTTGAATCCCCGTTTGGTTTGCGGCGTGGGATTCAATCCGGTCGCACAGGGAAACACGGCATAGCCGAGATCGGCATATCGGATTGCGGCTTCGAGCAACTCGCTCATTCAGACACCTCATCCTTGCGCACAGCTACGAATTCAATCAGGTCGGCCAGGTCGTAGCGCACGCTTCGTCCTATCCGCACTGCTGGCAGTTGACCTCTTTGAGTTAAGGACCACAGCGTTCGTTCACTGATCTTGAGCCAATCCGCCGCTTCCCGCGGCCGTAGCAACTCGTTTGATGTTGATGTCGTTTGCACTAAGCCGAACCTCCATGTGAGTTGTTGCAATAGGTCTCTACTTATAGAGCTATCCCGTCGGCATCGCTCTTGGCGAAAAAAAATCAAAAACTTGCGAAATGTTGCTACATGTAGCAATCGTCTGCAGAAAAAATCGAGGTCATGCTGCCAAGTGATCGCTTTCAGATGTGATTCAGTGTTCACAACAAATTGGCTGAATCTGAAATGCCTGGTACAATGACAGAAACCAATTTCATTGAATTCAATCATGCTTTGTGTGGTAAACTATGGACATGACTCCCAAGCTTACAAACGAACAGTCACAGGCGCTTCACGAAGCGGGTGATGAGTTGCCGATTCTGGACCCATCAACCAACAAGTTTTATGTTGTCGTTGAACAAGCCGTGCATGAACAAGCCAAGGCAGCTTTGCAACGTCAACAATCCGACGACTTGGCTGCGATCAAGGAAGGAATCGAGGACATGAAAGCAGGAAAAGTCATGCCGCTCGACGAAGCTCATCAAGAAATAAAACGTAAATTTGCTGAACAATTTGGCTCAGACGTTTAAGGTATTCACCACTCGAAGGGCGTTTGAAGACATCTATCGCAATATGGAATGATGGGCAGACCATCATTCAG
>JBAUHR010000163.1:0-1761 GCA_049680385.1 Rubripirellula sp.
AAACAATATACAGCGTATTGTTTAGCGATACTCTCTGGGGCTCCACGCTAACTGTCATCCCAGATTACCAGCTCGCCATTGGCGTGCATGCAGCCCACGGTAATTTCGTCACCGGCGGCGGTTTCGCGCGGGCCCTGGAAGGGCTCAAAACGGATGCCCCAGTGGCACAGCGGATCGCCGCCCGGCATGTTTTCATAAATAATGCCATCGCCAAATTCGATCCGCAGCCATTGCATCACGCCGTTAACCGTGCCCCCATTGGAAGTGAGCATCGTGCGCGCCTGGCCTTCATTCGGGGCTGGCTTGTCCGGTTCGAACACACAGTCATATAAGGATGCGGCGGGACCGCGCTGAAATTTTTCGCCGCGCGGGACGTTGACCATGGTGTCTTTCTTCAGCCTGCCATTGAGCAGCGACAGATCGAACCCTTCTACCTCGGTAACTTCGGGGCGGGCCTTGCAGTGGGCCAATGCGCCCATGATGGCGCATCGTTCGGGCAGGAAAGTCGCGCCGGGATTGGTCAGTTCACTGGCGGCATGGGACAGGGCCTGCATCAGAGTTTCCCCGACAACATTGGCAGAGAAAAATTCGGATATAACCATATCAACCCCGCCGCCCAGATCGGCATCGCGATCAAGGTCGAGCGACATTTTGTTGATGACTGTGATGCTGTCGGACATGCCATTGGCGGCAATAATATCGCGCGCCAGATCGGCCTTCGTCGCATTACGGTCCACCGCATAGACATGCTTTGCCCCAGCGCGAACTGCCATCATGGCCAGCAATCCCGTGCCCGTGCCGATATCCAGAATGGTCTTGCCAGCGGCGTGCAGGTCAATCGCTTTGCGATAGGCAACATTACGCGGAATATCAGCCAGCATCACTTGATGGTATGTATGCACGCCGTCAGACAGGATTGTGCGGGCGACTGCGTTTAGTTCCGCATTGCCGGGTTGTTCCGTCAGCGCGGCCTTTGCCATCATCACCGCCTGATCGGCCGCGCCGCTTTCTTTCAGCGACATTGCCATGCTGAGGAATTTCGACGGCGCGCTGAAAATCGACTTGCTCTGCGTGTTCACGGTCTGGTTACTTCCCTCTATTTGTAAATGCGGGCTATGAGGAATGGCGCATATGGTCAATCGGGCTAAATTTTGGGAATCCCGCCGCATTTACCCGTTTGACTTGGTCTCGCGGCGTTCCTATATGGGTGTCAACCGACGCTTCGAGCGAGATCGGCCATTGCGCGGTGGCCTGTCCAAGAAGGAAGCGACGTTTCCATAGCCCGCGACGCTATTTCAAGCTGCAGCAGCCCTTAAAACAGGGGCAATTCGCTGCGGCCTTTTTGCGTCTGATTCTATGGCGTGTTCCCGCGCAAACACAGTGATGAAGCCAGTGTCCGAATTTTTCGGCGCGTCAAATATATGGCGGCTGGCACTATTTTTATAAGAGGCAAATACCCTCCATGGCGACCAAGGCGAAGGCTCCCAATTCATCCGTCCGCAAGTCGGGTGCGAACACCGGCACTGCGAAAAAGCGGATCCGTAAGATTTTTGGCGATGTGCACGAAGTTGTACAAATGCCCAATCTGATCGAAGTTCAGCGGGAAAGCTATGAGCAGTTCCTGCGCTCTGACCCGTCGATCGATTACGTGTCTGGTCTGGAAAAGACGCTCCGCAGCGTATTTCCGATTCGCGATTTTGCGGGCACTGCCGAATTGGACTTCGTCCATTATGAATTAGAGCCGCCAAAATACGATACAGC
>JBAUHR010000164.1:0-1579 GCA_049680385.1 Rubripirellula sp.
TTGGCGCGTCGCCGAGTCGAAGACTGGATTGCGTCGGGAAAACCGATTGGCCGTGGATCCGCGTCCTTGTCGGCACGTGACGCGCTGGATCGAATCGAAAGCTTGCTGCGTAGCGGCTAACCGAAGGGACCCCGTCCAAACCAACCTAATCCGTAAAATCCGGCAGCTTTACGAAGAATGGCTCCGCAACGCAGCTAACGCCAGCGACCTAATTTGCGTTTGCGGTTGCACGTCGCCGACCGGCCCGACAGATTAAAGGCGACTGCGGAATCACGCGACCACCTTTCACGCTCACCCTCCCCTTGGCTTTCAACGACGGATCGAAACCTTGATCGCTGACGACGACTCCTTCAAAAAACGTAAAAAGAAACCGGCATCCGCTTCGGAGATTCTTGGACGCCAACCACCATTTGATCTGGAAGCAGAAATGGGGCTCATTGGCAGCGTCTTGCTGATGCCAGAAGTCTCCGACGATATTTCGCAACTACGTCCCGAAGACTTCTACGACGACGCCAATCGCATCATCTATTCGCACTTGAAAGAGATGCATGATACCGGCCAGAAGATCGACATCACACTACTGGGTTCACGACTGCGAACATCCCAAGAGTATGACAAGATCGGCGGTGCAGCCTACCTTGCCAAGTTGTCCGGCGCAGTCGCCAACGCAGCGCATGCGGTTTTCTATTCCGGCATCATCATTGAAAAGGGCGTCTACCGCAGGCTGATCGAATCGAGCACCGAGATTCTGCGTGATGCCTACGACCAGACCAGCGAAGCACGCGAACTGTGCGCGCAAGCGGAACAAAAAGTGTTCGCGATCATGGACGGTCGTTCGACACAAAGCGTACACAGTATTAGCGATGTGCTTCATCAAGCGATGGACCGCATGGACGCGCGGATGCGAGGCGAAGTCACCGACGGGGGTGTCGAAACAGGGCTCTCCGAATTCGACCAAATGACAGGCGGATTGCACAACGGCGAACTGATCATCTTGGCCGCTCGTCCATCGATGGGCAAAACGGCTTTGGCGATGAACATGGCCGAACACGCGGCGATCGAAGAGAAGGCGCCGACGCTGTTTGTTTCCTTGGAAATGTCGGGCATCGAACTGGCCGACCGAATGCTCTGCTCGCTCGCGCGAGTCAACGGTCACCGACTGCGAAACGGAACCATCAGTAGCGACGATCACTCGCGATTGATCAGCAAAGCCAACGAGATCAGCGAAGCACCGCTTTTTGTAGACGATTCGCCCAGCCGAACGGTCAGCGAGATCGCCGCTGCGGCCCGACGCATTAAACGTCGCGAAGGCGACTTGGGTTTAATCGTGATTGACTATTTACAATTGATCGAACCGGATAACTCGCGCGATCCACGGCAAGAGCAAGTCGCCAAGATCGCACGTCGTTTGAAAGGAATGGCTCGAGAATTGGAAGTCCCGATGCTGTGCCTATCGCAATTGAATCGACAGGCCGAAGACGGCAAAGACCACCGCCCCAAACTAAGTCACTTGCGTGAATCGGGTGCGATCGAGCAGGATGCTGACGTGGTGATGTTTGTTCACCGCGAAGAGTACTAT
>JBAUHR010000165.1:0-5003 GCA_049680385.1 Rubripirellula sp.
CCAGCCGTTCACAAACGCTCCACCGGCAACCAGATCCGATCAGCTACGGTTTCATCCGTGTCTATCAGTGTGCATCCGCGGTTCAATAACGACCGCGCACCGTCACGCACTCAGTCGAATAACGGCGGAGATCACCGAGCACGGCCATTGCGATCTCCATTTGTAAAAACCCGATGCCGTGCTTCGTGTGAATCTCATGGTTACCCGCATTTCTGACCGCGATGGGTCAGTGTATGCGACAAATCTCCCATTCTTGGATCACGACTTCGACCGGGTGCTCGATGTTCCATGAAGTGTTGAAGTACAGCCTAAGTTGCGTTGGGTAGTCGGTGTCATCGTCTGCATTCAGGTGTAAATCCGGTTTGCCAAACATAGACCGCAACTTGCGTTTCTTGGGCGATGTTGGAAGTCGACGATCGAATTCATCGGTATCGTACCGCTTCAGTACATCAGTCTTATAGTAGTCTTCAAGCGCGACTTCGATTTGGTCACGCAAATTGTGGTCATACGTGAGTATTGAGACAATACGATTTGCAACCGAGGGGGAAAGATCGGCGACAGTTGTAGAAAAACTAACCTCAAGGGTGTCGCCCCAAAACGTAACTGGTGGTTCGCTTTTCCATGAATAGTGATCAACGCGTCGTTCCTCTGGCGTGCCGCGATCAATGAAAAGAGGCGCTGTCTGACGAATAAAACAGAACTCACCCACCGTCACATTTGCGAAACGGTCGCTCGTCTGAAAACGCGCGGCCTTGTCCGCAATGAGCGTCATTGCTCGCCGCCGTTCAAGATATGAGCGTATGAAAGTAAGCATTCAATCAGTCGGGTAACGTTACGGATCACGGAGTACGGAAGGTTGACTC
The DNA here is from genome assembly GCA_049680385.1 of Rubripirellula sp. Lineage (GTDB taxonomy): Bacteria > Planctomycetota > Planctomycetia > Pirellulales > Pirellulaceae > Rubripirellula. The sequence goes on from JBAUHR010000165.1 coordinate 864, forward strand.
TCCATCGGAAATTGCTGGCAAGCCGTACTTCCGTGCATCCGATGGTTCTGCAGCCTACATCAGGGAGGCGTTCTCGGCAAGAAAGACATCAACCGAGCGTGGATCATCGGCGGTCAGAATTGAGCTCGGAGCATCACTAGCTGCTAGCGCGAATCTGAACTGCCACGCCAGCCTACGACTGATTGAACCGTCTTTGGCGAACTCAAGTGCCGCGTCACCTAGGAGCTCTGGGTCTGCCAGGAAGACGGACTCTGGGAACTGGTAAATGCTGATATCCTTGAGCACATCGGATGGATGACCGTTAAAGGTTTGGTATCCGAAGGTGCCACGCTGTGAGTCTTCGACACCGTATGCACAATATCCAAGATTCGGATCGCTTAGGAACTCCATGCCGACCTCGCCCATCTCCGTCGACTCGAGGAGAATATCGGTAAGCTCACCTGAGACGTAACGAGTGACGATCTCCTCGATCTTCTTCTGCGAGGGGTTGCCAATCTTGAGTCCGCTCACGTTGACATGACGGCAAAACATTAATCAGCCTTGCTGCAGAACGTCCGCGATAACCGAGTCGCGGCGATTGATTTTTCCATTGTCAAAAACGATGGCTCCGCGACTTCGGTTCATCGCATGGTTATGGCCGTTTTGTCTTTTGGCCAAGTGTAACGGAGCGTGGCAACGTACAAGATAACCGCAATGATGTTAGCCAACCATACGATGGTTCGGAATCGAAGCGAGAAAAGTTCTACCAAATTAAGTGAATATGCCGTTCCGATTAAGATGCCGGACATCGAGCGAACGTAGTTGTTTCCGCGCCAGATACGCAAGCGCCGCAAAATCCAATCTGGAAATGCAAGTAGGAGTAGCAATGGCGGAAATGCAAACGGCAGGGCAATGTGAAAGGGAATAGTCAACATTGTTGCAGCAATTGCGGAGAAGCATCGAACGCACAAATAGTAGCGATGACATCCGAATCCAACCGCCGCGCAATTGTCGAGTTCATCGTCTAGATGATGCGATAGCAGTATGTTGTTCACTATGTGGTTCATTACGCGAAGTCAATTGTCAATTTGTCCATCGCAGTTCGCGTGTCAGCCTCGACCGCCTGCCGAACCTGCTCGGCGTCAATTGCCAACACAAACGGAATTAGACATAGGCACGGCCAGAAAAAAATTACCGCAACACAGAGCAACGCCGAAGCGCCCATAAGTTGATCCATTACCTTGGGCCAGAAAAATGCCTCGCATTTCGCTTCAGCAATCCAGCTATCTTCGGTCTCGGCAACACGTATCAGAGCGTTCGTGTGGGTCGAAACATTTGCTAGCGCATTGGGGGAAGTGTCAATTTTGCCGCCCGAATTGTTTTTGCTACGTTTTGTAGCAATCAATGCAGCGGGAAAAGCCTGCACATCGAAACCGCGGTTACGAAACGCCATCCCCAATTGTTCTACTACCTCGTCACGGCCAATCACCCGCCCATCTTCGTGTTTCTTGAATAGGCGGACTTTGTGCGTAAATAGCTGTTCATGGATTTGTTTGCCAAGAAACCCACCAAGAACTCCGACGTGACCGCCAAGTGGCGATTCTCGCAGTTTCCAAGCTTCGTTTACGTCGGCGTCCGGCGCAACAACACGTCCGAGAACCGGGTCAGGCTGAATGACCGGAGGCGGCTTTGACCCTGATGGCGGAATCGGAGGTGGAGTAGGCGGAAAGAGTCCTTTGACATTTGAAGCAAGTGCCCAATCCTTCATCCCTTCCATCCAGACAAGATCGTCTGGATTTAGCTTCTTTGCAAGCGCCAGTTAATTGAGTTGGGATGAAGAAAATGGACCGTCTTGAGATCCAGATCGGCTGACATACCATTGTTGTGCCATTGTCGAAATCTCTAAGGAAGTTCGGTTACGTGAGTCGGCACTTGCTTTATTCCGGGCGCGACGACGCGATAGCGTCGTCCGCATTCGTCCGCAGGGCAGACGACGATTGATGCATCACCATCTGCATCAATTGCGTCAGAGTAACCAAGAATCGGAATTGGATTCCCGCACGCGCAAATCCACGCGGCGTTGTTTCCGGTTCGATGAACGGTGGATGTCGTACCGTCGGCGAATCGAATGGGAATTTGATGTTGTGTTTGCGTCATTGTCTTTCGAGAAGCATGAAGGCCATAACGGTTGCCATCACCGGGCACGGAGAGTTTGGCATCCATTTGTAAAACCTCGCAAGCCGTGCTCCGTGTGCATGGCGTGGTTATCGCCAAATTTGGAGCGGCGAAAACGTGACCACCAACGTGCGGTCACCGACGAGCGCATCTTACCGCGCTGCTGACCGCGCATCAAGCGAATCGCCGAACCGATTTCGTCCCGTCTTGGCGCGTGCAATCAACACGACTGCGGCGCAAATGCAATGGTTGTGTTGGCGACGGATTGGGTTGCAGTGACGGTTGCCTGTGCGACCAGTTCAGTTGTTCGTTTAGCCTTCGGCCACGTCGGTGACGGATTGCCCCGAGGTCGAAGTGTTGTTTTCGCGACGATCAACGTGACCAAAGTGAATCAATTGTGTCGGAGGAATCGCATTCCAGTCAATCGATCAAGCTGCGGCGAGCAGTTAAGTTACGGTTCGCAGTAAAACTTGAATCCGCGTGACCGAAGCAAACGTTCGTTCAAAACAAATCGCGTGTTCCAGTTCAGTGCGATAACGGTAGACATCACGGAGGACGGACGATTGATCCCCCACCTCATAAACCACGCAAGCCGTCCTTCCGTGCATGTCATGGTTCTGCCTTCTTCAGATCCCAGCGAGCGCACCAAAAAAACACCCCGGATGCGATGCGAAATGGCGTGTAGAACAGACGCGCAAGTGGTCTCGAGAACTCAGCTACCCAGCACGCAATTATGTTGTCGTCACAAGCTTTGCACCACCAGCGATAGCACTGTCGAAGCGAGTTCCATTCCGCAGTCTGGTATCTGTCTTCTGTAAACATCGTGCTGCAAACCCAGCAGGTATCATCCCACTCGCGCTCTACGTCATGTAGCAATTCACAACCGCAAGACGGGCAAGGAACCGAATCACCAATGACATCACTGATGTCCACGACACCAGGCTCTGATGCAGCACGAATCGGTCCACAGTAAATGTGCGCACCGCAATCGGGGCACTGATCGAAAGTTTCAGATTCGGTTCGCTTCATTGTTTGGCAGAACGGCGGCGATCAGCGAGCCGGGACGATTGACTTTCCATTCGTGAAACCACGCAAGCCCGGCTTCGTTGCATCGCATGGTTCGCCCCGGTCTTCAACTCCAATACGTGTGAATGACAACCGAGTTCATGTCGTCGTCCACGGTCACCTCGGCATGCATTGCACCTGACCCTGGTTCTATAGTGTAAGTACGGGTTCGCTTGTTGACGACGGGCTCCAGGTTCGATGTTCCCGGCGATTTTTCGAGCCACGAATTCAGGTCGGCGCTTGGAGCGTTGAATCGAATGATAAATTCGCGTGTAAAGGGTCCACCACGCGTTTCGACGTGCAGGGCGGACGCGGAATCAGGAAGTGGCGACATCCGCGCCCATTGTTGTGCGGCTTCCAGTCCACTTTCGCGTACATGGGAGCGATAAATCGCGTATCCACCAATAGCAACGCCGACAGATAGGACAGCGAGGACGAGAAATGCTCTGGTCACAATACGCCGGGCGTTCACGAATTGCCTTTCCTGCGTGGGCGAACGTCGAGCATCACCGAGTACGGCAGTATGATGCTCCATTTGTGAAAACCCGATGCCGTACTTCGGTGAATGCAATGGTTACCCGCCGTCTTGGGGTGGCAGATCAGCGTCCGGCTTAAGCAAACGCGCACCGCATCCATCGCATGCCACGTCTGAGTGTAGCATCGCCCCACAGTTGCTGCAGGACGGAGTCGTATCGAAATACGAGCCAGACACACGGCCCGCGTAATCAAATCCAGTGATTTGTTTGAGCAGGCGGACTATTTCGGCGAGCGAGCGAAACAGGAGCCAGTTCAGGAACGCGCCAAGCATCGTCAAGCACGCCGCGGCAATACCCGTGCGTACGAACAGCCCAATGGATCCGGCCACACCAAGGACGAGCAAGAGACCTGCAGCAAAATCAAGTATGGATTCGAGTCCAGTTC
>JBAUHR010000166.1:0-2298 GCA_049680385.1 Rubripirellula sp.
CGTTGTAATAGAGGACGGCATCGGGATCGGCCTCGCGAGCAAACTTAAACGCCAACGTGAGGAATTCTGGACCGAGCGTTTGTAACCAGTCCGAGTTTCGAAGGTTCTCAGTCTTCGCCGTGTCCGAATCACCACCGTCGTTGATCGCTTCATTGACAACGTCCCAGCTTTGCAACTTTCCTTTGTAGCGTCTGGCAAGGGTCTCGATATGCTCCTTCATTCGCCGCTTGATCGTCTCAGGATCGCGGCCTTCGAAAAACCAATCCGGCGTCTGAGCATGCCAGACCAGAGTATGACCATGGGCCGTCATGCTGTTCATTTGAGCCCAATCCACCAATGCATCCGATCGCTCGAAATTCCAACGATCTTCGCCCGGATGAACTCGTTCAGGCTTCATGCAGTTTTCGGGCGTGATTGCAGCAAAATGCTCTGAGGCCAGTTCCAACTCCTCCTTTGAATAGCGTGAGGGGAGGTCACCCGCCATGCCGACCAAAAAAGATTTCGTGAACGCGTCTTTAATGAGGCGATCGATTTTGACTTCGACCACCGGCGCGGCTTTCGGCGGGGGCTTGGGAAATTCGCGCGTGGCGAGTGATTCCTGGCTGCTTCTTTGCCCAAACGACCGAGCTACCGCGAGGCCGTTTGCTTTCAGTTCGCCGTTGTAATCGATACGAAACTCTCGCTCGCCGAACTGCCGTACTTCGGCGAACGCGATCGAATTGCCGTCGACTTTCACATCAACGAACTCAACTTTCCGCTCTTCGTCGCGAGCGTCCACTTCTGCTTTCACTGTCGCACTGCCAGCGTCATTGATCGCAACGTGAAAGTGGTAAGTCTGCAAACCGAACGGTGATTCGAATATGCAATGCCATGTGCCCGTCAAGTCTTCCGAGCTTTGCTTCGACTCTTGGGCCAGTGCGAACGTGGCGGGCAGGGCCAGGCAACAGAAGCAAGCAAGCGTTTTGAAAGACATGCGAAGAGACCTGTGTTGGTTTTTGAAGTTGATGGAATCTATTGGCGAAATGGTTTACTCCGGCTGGAACAACAGCGGTGCAAACTCCTTCAGACTACGTCGCCAAGTCTGCCATTCACGTGCGGTTTCGGGAGAAAGATAGTAGTGGGCGTTGATCCCCATTTCCTTCAGTTGGTTAACGGAGTCGGCGGGATTGCCACCGCGGCGCGTTCGCCCGCCCCCGACTTCTTTGCTTCCGTAGCTGACGAAGACCAGGTCAACTTTCTCTTTGAAACCATCGGTATTCTCAACGTCTTCTTTTCCAATTGTGCCGCCACTGAATAGTCCGATGTGAGAGAACTTGTCGAGGTTTCTCAAAGTGATCAACTTGGTCTCCATACCTCCCATCGACAGGCCCGCCATGGCACGATTCGGTTGATCGGTTAGCGTGCGGAAGTTGGCGTCGATGTGAGGTACCAACTCGTTGACCAGAACCGTTTCGAAGTCGCTGATGTCGAAATTCCGGAGGCCTCCCATGCGAACTTCATTCGTCATCCCGTAGGTCATCACAATGATGAACGGTTTGGATTTTCCTTCCGCGATCAGATTGTCCATGATCAAACCGGCGTGTCCTTGAACACTCCAGCCGTATTCGTTTTCGCCCCAGCCGTGTTGCAGATACAGCACTGGGTAGCGAGTCTCTTGATTGCTGTCGTAGCCCGGCGGCGTGTAAACGAATGCACGTCGTTCGCTGTCTGTGCTATCGGAATGAAAGAAAAGTTCACGCACCTGGCTGTGCGGCACATTTTTTAGAGCGTAAAACTCCTTGTCGTGCGCGGGGATTTCGATGCCGCTGCCCCAACGCATCGCGCCGAAGAAGTACTTGCTATTCGGATCAGGCACATTCGCGCCGTCGATGACTAACTCGTAGTAGTGAAAACCTTCATCCAGTGGTCGGGAGTAGCCGATCCACGCACCATCGTCCCCCTTGACGAACTCCGTGCTGTCGCGAAACGTGGTGGCAACGCTGTTGGCATCCGGTGCGACGACGCGGAATTTAATGCGTCCTTGCGAATTGACTTGCGGGTATTCCTTGCCCGATTGATTCGTGGATGCCGGTTCGAAGTCGTCTTTGATGCCTTCGGGTGTGTTGCTGGACTGCTTGTCGTCCGTCGTGGCAGGAGTTTCGTCCGTTGCGGCCTTTGTTTCTGCTGAATCCGAATCTTTGAACAGAAGCTGCGCGAAGTGGTACAGATTGTTGCGCCAGTGAGTCGCATCGTGCCCGTGTGAGTCGACGTTCCAAATGTGCGGTACGTTATGTTCTTTGAGGTAACGCTGCAGTCGTT
>JBAUHR010000167.1:0-19479 GCA_049680385.1 Rubripirellula sp.
GCCCGTCAGGATGGCCGTTAGCACAAACGTTACGCCTTGTAGATCGTCAGTGCCGTGATTGCTATTGTTCAGGACATTGAATGTCCACCGGCATGCTTCGGTCAGGGCAATCGGGCCACAAGCGAGAGCGACCAACAGCACGATCGCGTGAAATTGGTCTTTGACTCGCCACGCAGTATAGAAGCCGCAAAGCATCAAGTAGACGCTGAACAGAAACCAAAGTGGATAGCCGATCGCCGAACTTGACACCCCCGGGGTTCCCGAAATCCGCCATCTTGATCCGACCCCGCCACCCTGGTCTGTCATTGACAAACACAAAGCCGCAAATCCCCACATGATGGCCAGCCCGACTGCGGCGACGACCGCTTTGGTCGTCACCCACTGGCGAGGCGAAAGCGGCAACGATGACATCCACTCAATCGTCCGCATCTCGCGTTCTTGTCCCACCAGCACTGCGCCGGAACCAACCGCAAACAGCAACGGAAAAGCCAGGGGAACCAGTCGCCGTAGATCGTCGCTGTAGGTGATCGTGTAGACCGAGCGGTCGACAAATGAACTGATGACAAACAGCAAGACGGTGACGCCGACCAGCAGGCCGACCAATGGCAGCAGCATCCGAAACTCTTTCCACCACAGCCAACGATTGCGGCTGATAAACGAATCGATCACATTCATTGGACCGCCTCCGTTTCGGATGCAGCGTTCGGAGAGTCTTGCGAGATCGCTTTGCCCGAAGTGCAAGCCACAAAGGTTTCTTCCAGCGTTGCGATCCGGTGCCGAACATCGACGACGCCTGGCGTTTGTCGCAGGTCATCAATCATTGATGGATCCAGATGGCGGACAAAGACTTGTCGCTGGGAACCGGACGTCTCTTCGCTCAGAATTTCGGCTGGCCGGGGCAGCATCGCGACCGCCCGCAATGGATCGTCAACATCATAAACAACCTGCCAAATCGATTGCCGGATCTCGGCCAGCGGCCCATGCAAAACGATCTTTCCGCGGTGCAAAATTGCGATCGTGTCGGCCACCCGTTCGACCTCGTTGATCTGATGACTCGACAGAAAAACCGTCCGCCCGGTCGCCGCTCGATCGATCATGCTTTCCAAAAAGCTGCGCCGTACCTTCGGATCCAATCCCGATGTCGGTTCGTCCAGGATCAGCAGTTCTGGGTCGTGCGCCAGCGCGAGCGAGAGCGCCACCTTGGCGCGTTGCCCTTTGCTGAGGTGACGGATCTTTTGGTCCGGTGTGATTTCGTAACGACGGATCGATTCCTCAAATCGTGTCAGGAATTCGCGGTCATAAAACGATGCCGCAAAGCCGCCGATCTGTGCCACCGTCATCCAGTCGTACAGTGCCGGCGAATCCGACACGTAGCCGATCCCACGTCGCACGGCTAACGGATCCTTGCCCGGATCGATGCCTGAAACGAGGCACGTTCCGGATGAAGGTTTCTGAAAGCCTGTCAGAATCCGAATCAGCGTGGTTTTGCCTGCTCCGTTCTCACCCAACAGAGCGAACACGGTGCCGGGCTTGATTTCCAAGTCGACTCCCCGAAGCGCATCACAGCGGCGGAAGTGCATGGTCAGGTTTTTTGCGGTAATCACGGGTGACATGACACTAGCCTTTCGTGGATGCAGACGAGTTATCTTCGGAGGATTCGACGTGGACGGCAGGCGTCGTTTTGGTCAGCTTTTTCAGTTCGCTGTCGACGATGGCTTGGATCTTGGCTTGATCCAAGCCGGCGTGCCAAGCCTCGCCAAGCACCTCGCCGATCCGCTCGGCCAGCACGTCGTCGCGGTGCCGCCGGCAGAGTGCCGCGGCGCCGGTGCTGATCACCATGCCCCGACCGCGAAGCGATTCAATCACTCCGGCGTTCTGCAATTCCGTGAACGCACGCGCGACGGTGTTGGGATTGATGGCCAACTGGCCGGACAACACGCGGGCGCTGGGCAGCAGTTGCCCCGGTCGCATCGAGCCGGCCGCAATCGCCGCTTTGACTTGTCGGACGATCTGTAAATAGATCGCGACGTCGGAATGAAAATCGATCGATAAAAACATGGCACACTCGGGCAAGAGCCTAGGTCGCTTGGTTCACTAGGTGTATAGTACACCAGTTCGGTAATCCGCGTCAAGCGATTTCGCGAAGAAAATGTCCACAAGTCATCGAGCGTCTTAGCGGAACAGAGCTTGCCCCGTCTGTTGCCCACCAATCGCAACCGCAGAGGTTTAACCGCGTGGGCAACTTCCCTCGCATCGTTACGACTCGACACACGCGGCCTGATGAGCACGCGGTTAAACGACTGATGAGTAAACGTCAGCACCCCAAGTGGACCCGCGACTCCGTTCGCGGGATACGAACTGCAAAGCAGTTCATCGCGTTCGGCGTACACCCTGCCAGCGGAGTCGCAAGGCCACAAGGTGCGCGGCACCTCAAGTCTTTTCCCGTTGAACGTCACCTCCGGTTGCAGCGACAGTCCGTGCCGATGACCAACGCCGACCCTTAGCAATCCATTCCCGATTTTGGCTAGCACCGTCCCTGAAATCGCGTACTCCATCGGAACTTTCTCGGCGATTCGCTGGTCGTGTGGTCGTACGGTATTCGAACGGGGCGGTTTGTCGTTAATCTGGGCTGCTGGTTCGCTTGCTCGACTACTGTTTCGGAATCAATCTTGGACATTGCATCTCAATCGGCTCCGCCCGCGCGATCGCCACAGACCACGGTTGCTGCGTTGATCACAGGCGTTGGACGCAGTGCGGTGGCCGTTGTTGCGCTTCAAGGTCCGGATGCTGCGGCGATCATCGGGCGGTGTTTTGTTCCCGCGACCAGGGGCGACTATTGTCCGGGCCAGATTCGCTATGGCGTATGGCGTGGTCTGCCCCGTGGTGACGCAGTCGACCAGACGCCCGGTGAGTCAGTGGTCGTCACGCCGATTGTTGCGACGAATTTCGAGATCCACTGTCATGGCGGACGCGCAGCGACGATGCGAGTTCTTGCTGACCTGGCCACGGCGGGAGCGACCGAGATCAGTTCGTCGCAGTACAGCCAGCAGGCTTCGCCGTCGCGAGTTATCGCCGAAGCCACCGAAGTTCTGGCGCGATGTGTGACCGCACGAACGGCGGCGATCGCCATGGCGGCGATGCGAGGTGTGCTTTGCGATTGGGCCAGCAATGCGATGGAACGGCTAAACGCCCCAAGCACTGATTCTTTCGACGACGTCAAGCAACAGGCAGCGGCGATTCATCGTTTCGCGGCCGTCACGACACGTTTGGATCAACCCTTTCGTGTTGTCTTGGTGGGGCCACCGAATGTTGGCAAGAGCAGTTTGCTAAACGCCATTGTCGGCTACGATCGCAGCATCACCATGGACATTGCCGGAACCACTCGTGATGTGCTGCATGCCGAAACCGTGATCGATGGGTTGCCGATTCGAATCAGCGACACGGCCGGCATTCGGGTTAGCAACGAACCGATTGAACGCGAGGGTATCACTCGCGCCCGCGCCGCCGCTGGGCAAGCAGACCTCGTGATTCGGGTGTCCGAACCTGGGCTGCCAACCAGTGACGAAGTTACAGCGACCGCGCTGATCGATGTGCTGAACAAAGCCGATCGATTGAGTGAGGCTGAACGTTCGGTAAGCAAGAAACTATGCACGATTGCCACCACCGGCGAGGGCGTTGGCGAGTTGATGCGACAGATCTCGGGTTCGTTGGCAGGCGTGATGCCACCGGTGGATCAACCTGTCGCGATCAATGACCGGCAAGCGAAATGTGTGGCTGCGATTGCCGAAGCTACGGACGCAAGCCTCGCGATCGAGTTGCTCGAACGTTTGATTGATTTCCCATCCGCGGACTATCGAGGATCTGATGACTGAAGCGAAAATCGAGTGGTCCATTGCGATTCATGGTGGTGCCGGCGGCGGTCCCGAGCGATGGGAAGCAGGCAAGGCCCAGACGCGAAAAAGCGGACTCGAGCGCGCCTTGCAAACGGGCGTCGAATTACTCAAGCACGGCGCCGATGCGATTGATGTCGTCGAAGCGGTGGTGGTTGTTTTCGAAGACGACGCCAGTTTCAACGCAGGGCGAGGCGCTGTGCTGACCAAAGACGGCACCGCTGAACTGGATGCATCGATCATGGATGGAAAGACGCTAGGATGCGGTGCGATCGCGGGAGTCACTAAAGCCAAGAACCCGATTTCGCTCGCTCGGCTGGTGATGACACAGACGCCGCATGTTCTTTTGGTTGGTCCCGGTGCGGACTTGTTTGCCGAACAACAGCAAGTGCAACTGGTTTCGCCCGATTATTTTCTGACCAGGCAAACGGTCGACGACAACGCGCCGCCGCATTTTGGTACGGTCGGATGTGTGGTGCGTGATTCGCAGGGAAACCTTGCGGCCGCGACCAGCACGGGCGGAACGTCAAAGAAGTTGTTAGGCCGCGTGGGTGATTCACCGATCATCGGGGCGGGAACATTCGCGGCTAACGATGCCTGTGCGGTTTCGTGCACTGGGCTTGGCGAAGAGTACATTCGTGCGGCAGTGGCCTACGATGTGGTCGCTCAAATGCGGTATGCGGGCCGGTCGCTTGCCGAGGCTGTGACGGAAATCATGACTGAACGATTGAAGCCGAACGATGGCGGCTTGATTTCGGTTTCGCGTGACGGCGAGGTTGTGATGCAGCACAACACACCGGGAATGAACTGCGGCATGGCCGACAGCAGCGGCCGAATGATGACCGCGTTTTCGCTTCCCGGTGGTGGGCGATCCGAATAGCCGCTTGTTCCCAGACGTTCCTCATCGAAATCATCTGGGAACAAGTGGCCGGTGATCGTCTATTTCGACAGCATGTTGCGATACATGTTGATGCCCGCAGGTCCAACCAGCACCACGAAGATGCCTGGAAAAATGAACAGCACAAGCGGGAAGATCATCTTAACGGCTGTCTTGGCCGCTTTTTCTTCGGCGATCTGACGTCGTTTGACTCGCATCGAATCGCTTTGCACGCGAAGTGCGTTGGCGACACTGGACCCGAACTTGTCGGCTTGGATCAGAATCGATGCCAGTTGTTTCAAGTCGTCTACGCCGCTTCGGAAACCGAGGGCTTGCAGCACTTCGCTGCGAGTACGTCCGAATTGTAGTTGTTGGTTGGCGATGCCAAATTCTTCGCCAATGTCTTTGTGGCTCTTCATCATTTCTTCGGCCACTTTACGCAGCGCTTGGTCCATCCCCAGACCGGCTTCCACACAAACGACCATCAAGTCGAGTGCATCAGGAAGGCCCAAGAAGATTTTCTCGCGTCGACGTTTTGCCAAATGGCCCAAGATCGCAGTGGGCAAACCAAATCCGACGACAACGCCGCCCGCCAGTTTCATCAGCATCCCTTGCGAGAATCCGTCAGAAATCAGACCAAAGGCACCGCCCAGGAACAAACCTGTACCGGCCAGGATGAACTGGATGCCTTTGAAGACAACAGGCGCTGTTTCGCGTCGAAAGCCAGCGTTGACTAGCTTTTCACGCAGATCGCTCATTTCCTTTTCGTTGCCCGAAACGGTTTTTTCAAGCGGCGACGTGGCCTTTTCGAGCGCTGTCGCTAGGGCTTCGCTCTTTTTGCGGTTCTTATCAGATTCTTCATTGCTGCCGCCCGACGATCGGCCGCTGCGAAGTGCGTCGAGTCGGCTTTCGGCGGTCGGTTTGTCATCACCGCTGACACGCGAGATTGCAAACCAAGCACCTGCGGTGACGGCGACAAACACGGCAATGGATGCGATCGTGGCGGAGCCAAGTGCAGCGATAAGAGTTAGCGAAGTGATCATAGAGTTTATTCCTTGCAAGCGTCTTCAGGCGACAAATGCGTGACGGGCGTTTCGCGTAGTGATTGTTGGGGAGTCGTCGAAATGAAACAGGTTCAAACAGACCATTAAACTTTGATGGTAATGATCTTCTTGATAACCAATGCACCGATTAACTGCGTGACCAGAGCGATGCCAAGCATGTAGCGACCAATTTCGTCGGTGAACAACATCATCACGTACTCGTAGTTAAGCTTCAGCATCACCACGAACAACACAGGCGGCAGAGCCAACAGCACAGCACCACTCATTCGGCCTTCGCCAGTCAGTGCTTGGATTGTTCCCAGAATCATCAGTCGTTCGCGAACGAGGTGACCGATCTTTTCAAGGATTTCGGACAAGTCACCGCCGGTTTGTCGTTGCAAAATGATGGCCGTGGCGAAGAATCGCAGGTCCATGTTTGGGATTCGTTGGGCCATGTCGTCGATCGCTTCGTCCAACGGGATACCCAAGTTTTGTTCTTCGAAGCAGCGACGGAATTCAGTAGCCAGCGGCGCTTCCATTTCGGTTGCGACCAAACCAAAACCCGCGTTGAGTGAGTGACCGGCGCGAAGCGAACGGCTTAGCAATTCCAACGCTTGAGGCATTTGATTGCCAAAGGCGGTCAGGCGACGCTTGCGTTTCATTATCAACCAACCGATCGGCAGTCCCATCAACAGACCGCCTAGGATGGGAGCGAGCAGAACGGGAATCGGTGACAGCACACATGCCATGACGCCAGCACCAAAAAAGCCAACGCAAATGAAACCGAACTTAGCCGGTGTCAGCGGCAGGTCAGCCTGTTCCAAGTAATCTGAAATCGCTGGCATTCCTGCCGTCAATCGCGACATCAAACTAGTGCCATCATCGCCGTCAAGCCGCATCAATGATGCTTGCGCGACTTCCTCGGTGGCACCACCTCGACGGCGCGAGGCCATCGCAGCAAGACGGTCTTCGGTGGCAGTGGAATCATCCGCTGGCATCAAGACGTTCACGGCGAATGCGACAAGCGAAGCGACAACGATGCCGATCACTAAGGCAATGACTAATCCGGACATGGCAGGTAGGTTTCAGGTTGCAGGTTACAGGTTTCAGGTGAGACGAAGGGGCAAGGTCATAGGTGTCCTGGTTCGGTTTCGGTGGGTACCTGAAACGTGTTCCCTGACACCTGTCCTACGCCTCTACGCTTGCATCATGACTCGTTCACGGAAGGCACTGGCGGGCAAACGCACGCCAGCGGCTTCTAGTTTTTCCATGAAGCTTGGCCGCACGCCGGTACACTCAAAGTGACCGAACGCCTTGCCTTCTTCGTTGATGCCCTTTTGGACATAGCGATAAATGTCTTGCAGGATGACCGTGTCTTGTTCCATGCCGACGACTTCCGTGATTGCCGTCACGCGGCGAGGTCCACCTTGCAAACGGTTGGCTTGAATCAGCACGTCGACCGCACCGGAAACCTGTTGGCGAATCGCTTTGACGGGCAGGTCGAAACCTGACATCATGACCAGCGTTTCCAATCGGGCGATGGCGTCACGAGGTGTGTTAGCGTGAACTGTTGTCATCGAACCGTCGTGACCGGTGTTCATGGCCTGCAACATGTCCAATGTTTCACCACCGCGGCATTCGCCGATGATGATTCGTTCCGGACGCATCCGCAGGGCGTTCTTGACCAAGTCCGTTGCTGTGACCGCACCACTGCCTTCGATGTTCGGCGGGCGAGTTTCCAATCGAACCACGTGGTCTTGTTGCAATTGCAATTCAGCCGCGTCTTCGATCGTGACGATACGGTCGTGGTGATTGATGAACGACGACAACGTGTTCAGCAGAGTCGTTTTACCCGAACCCGTACCACCGGCGATGATGCAGTTCAGTCGAGCCTTGATGCAGCCTTCTAGCAACATCACCATCTCGGGTGTGAACGCTTTGTAGTTGAGCAGGTCTTCAAGCTTTAGCGGGTTCGAACCGAAACGACGAATCGAAACGGCTGCACCGTCGAGAGCCAGTGGTGGAATGATCGCGTTGACCCGCGAACCGTCTTCCAAACGTGCGTCGACCATCGGCGAGGTTTCGTCGACACGACGACCGACCTTACTAACGATGCGGTCGATGATTTGCAGCAGGTGCTTGTTGTCACGGAATTCGACTTCCGACTTCTGCATCTGGCCGGCTTTTTCGACGTAGATGTTTTTCGGACCGTTGATCAGAATGTCGCTGACCAAGGGATCTTTCAGGATCAATTCGAGCGGGCCAAGGCCAAGCACTTCGTCGATGACTTCGTCAACGATTCGTTCGCGTTCCTGACGGTTAAGCAAAGTGTCTTCGGCGTCGCATAGGTGTTCGACCACCATGCGGATTTCACGCTTTAGCGTGTCGCCTTTCAAATCGCCAACACGCGACAGGTCAAGCTTGTCAACCAACTTGCCGTGAATGCGACGTTTGATGTCTTCGAATTGTTGTTGACGGCCGGCGTCAGGTTTTGCTTGTGGGGTGCCAGTTCGCATCGCAGTTTTTCCCTTGGTTGTGATAACCGTTAAATCCCGTGCATTGGTTCACTCGCTGCCGAACCGACGTGATGGCGGCGGAGCGATTGTTCGGGTCATACTGCTTGGGATGCTGTTTTTTCACGCCACATGTGGCATTCACGCATCCAAAGTAGGAAGACCCAAGCAAAGATAGAACCTAAAACGTGCGCAGGCGGAAATAGCGTCAGAGTTTTCGCAAACCCAATAGGTTCGCACCGGCTCGATGAATCGAAATCAGTCCACGAAAAAAGCCGAGTCACCTTCGCAATGAAGATGACTCGGCTTTGCTAAGTCGTGGTTTTCGATTCAGGGCACAGGTTAACTTCGGTGCCGCAGGTTCATGCGTTCAAATTACCAAGGGCCGCGAACGTAGTACGTGCCGAATTGGTCGGTGTGGCTAGGCCACAGCGGTGTTGCTTGGAATTGACCACGTCCACCATTGGCAGGCGAACCTGCGCTGCGTCCGAACTGGTGATAGATCGGATACGTTTTGTTTTGGCTGACGCCCCATGAATACGTTTGACGCATGTGCGCGGTCGGCGGAACAATCAACGCCAACGGTTGACCGTAGTTCTGGTTGTAATAGTTGCCATGCCAAGGACGGTTCATGGCGTAGTTGTGATTCCAAACCTGGGTCATGGCTAACGGGTCGCCAGCCGACGCGGTGGAACCGCTCATCGTGATCGCCGAGGCAACCAAGCCGGCGGCAAGAATGATTCGGGAGATCATGAGTTCAGTTCTCAGTGGTTAAGAGGAATGTCAAGTTCGCCAGGCCAGCAATGGCGCGGACGCGACTGAGGCGAAACCGGGATTCGTGCCAGTTTGACCACCACAGTTCAATTAGCGAGGGATTCGCAAAAAGTTCCAGTAGATGTTGCTGGCGGTTTGTCGAACCGGGGGGCTGTAGTACATCGCACGGGTGCGATTCATCCCACGGCCATTGTCATAATAGTTGTGGAACTTGTTTTTGTGCCAATACAACATTTCTTCCGGATAAAACGGTTGGTACGTCAAATGCGTGTGGCCCACGTTAGCCGGTACCGGCATCGGCGACACATACATCTTGGCATTGATGCCGTTGGCATTGCCCTGGGTGTAATAGTTGTAAAACAGATCGGGATTTCCGTACGACCGATTCACAACGCCGCCCGCGTCGTCGCCAACATAGCCGTCGCCGCCGCAGTTCCCACTGGCGCAGGATCCGCCTTCGTAAGAATCGCCTGAATATTGATCGCCTGTGTACTGTTCACCAGCGTAGGAATCACCAGCGTACGAGTCGCTGGGGAATCCACCTTCAACCTTCACGTCACTGATGACCTGTTCGTTGACGATGTACTCTTGCGCTTCAAGGGCGGATGATACGGCCGACAGGCTGATCACAACCGTCAAGGCGGGAACCATTTTTCGGATGGATAGTAGTTTCATGGCTGGGGTTCCTCCGTGAACCGCATTCCGGTTCGGCCTCGCTATCGGGCCGGATCGGTGGGCTGGATTGGTTTTCAGTGGGCCACACTGAAAATCAGTGAGTGCCAAGGATCATTTAGAGCTGTTGGGTCAAGTGACCCTCGACTTGGGGTGCCAGTCATTGGCGCCCCGAGCCTTCGTTGATTTCGGCTAAAGCCGGGCGCCGGGATGACCTTTGGCTCGGCTCGCCCCAAGATTCCCCCCATCGTTGGGTTCGTTTCGACCGGTGACTCGAGAGGAATCGTTCGGTTCGGTGCAAACGATCAAGTTTGGCCTAGTCGACTCGTCTGGCGTGATCCGCATAAACTGCCTAACTTCTCGGCTTGGGTTTCAAGAAGGCCGCCGAAGAACGCTCAACGAGCAAAAAAAACGGCTTCAATCACTGACAAGGAAGACTAGGACGTGGCAAAGCGTCGTAAGGCAAAGACAAAACGCAGCGGATCAGCCGACGATTCGCTATTTGACGCCGTGGGTGAAAATCTGGTTGGGGTTCCGCTGCGGCAGGCAGCCCAGGAAAAGTACCTGAATTATTCGCTTTCGGTGATCACCAGCCGAGCTCTGCCGGATGTCCGTGACGGATTGAAACCGGTTCAGCGGCGGATTCTGTACACGATGAGTGGTCAGAATTTGACCGCGACCAGCAAACACGTGAAGTGTGCCAAGGTTGTCGGCGACGTGATGGGGCGATTTCACCCGCACGGCGACAGCTCGATCTACGAAGCCATGGTGCGGATGGCTCAGCCGTTCAGTTTGCGAATGCCTCTGGTCGACGGCAGCGGCAACTTCGGCAGCGTCGATGGTGATAACGCGGCGGCAATGCGGTACACCGAATGTCGCATGACGCCCATTGCCGCGGAAGTGCTTGCCGACCTGGCGACTCGCACCGTCGCATTCAAACCCAACTACGACGGCAGCCGCGAAGAACCCGTTGTTCTGCCCAGCCGGATGCCGAACCTTTTGGTCAACGGTTCGACCGGTATCGCCGTCGGCATGGCCACCAATATCCCGCCGCACAACTTGCGAGAAGTTTGTAACGCACTGCTGAAGTTGCTGCGTGATCCGGAGGTCAAAGACTATCAACTGGTCGCCAAGGATGCCGTCCAAGGGCCGGACTTTCCAACCGGTGGTCAGATCACCAACACCAAAGACGAACTGCGAGAGATCTACGCAACCGGGTCGGGGACGGTCAAACTGCGTGGCACATGCAAGCTCGTCAAGATTGATGGCAACCGAGTCCTGCAGATTGAGTCGATTCCGTTCGGCGTCAACAAGGCGTTGATGGTCGAACGGATCGCGGAAATCATTTACAGCGGCAAGTTGCCGCTGGTGACCGAAGTCCGTGACTTGTCGACCGAAGACATCCGCGTCGACTTAGTGCTGAAGAAGGACGCCGATGAAAACAAAGTGCTGGCGTACTTGTACAAGCACACTCAGTTGCAAAACAATTTCAACGTCAACTTGACGTGCTTGGTGCCGACCGAAAACCCCGAAGTCGGTGCGCCGAATCGGTTGAGTCTTCGTGAAATCCTTTGGCACTTCCTGCATTTCCGTTTAGACGTTGTCACCAAGCGTCTGGAAAACGAACTCCGCTGGCTCGAGAAGCGAATCCATATCCTCAACGGTTTCGCGTTGATCTTTGATGCGCTCGATGAAATCATTCGCATCATTCGCAAGAGTGATGGAAAAGCGGATGCGGCCACCAAAATCATGAAGAAGTTTCCGGCAGACGACAAAGGCGGCGGGCTGGACGAAGAGCAAACCGATGCGATCTTGGAATTGAGGCTATACAGACTCGCGCGGCTTGAGATCAATTTGATCTTGGACGAACTGAAGAACAAAAACAAACGCGCACGTGAAATCCGCAAGCTGCTCGCCGAGGATACGGCCGACACAAACTCGTCAGGACGTTGGCAAATCGTCCGCGGCGAAATCGAAGCCCTGATCGAAGATTTCGGTAAGTCGGATGCTGGCAAACGTCGCTCGACGATTGATACGGTCGAAGAGGAAGAGTACACCGCCGAAGACTTCATCATCGCCGAAGAATGCCACATTCTGGTCACGACCGACGGATGGGTGAAGCGGCAAAAACAGATCGCTGACCCGGCCAAGAGTCGCCTGCGGCAAGGCGACAGTGTGCTGGCGTGTGTCGCCGGCAGCACGCGCGAAACGATCGGCTTCTTTTCGTCGCTGGGCGTTTGTTACACGACGCGAATGATCGACGTCCCAGCATCGTCCGGTTTTGGTGAGCCGATTCAAAAACTGTTCAAGTTAAAGGACGGCGAGAAGATCGTTTCCGTCATGTCATTCGATCCTCGAGTGATTGGCGACATTTCCGAAGACCCCAAGAAACCAGATTTGTGCCCGCAGGTTCACGGATTCGCAGCGACGTCCAAGGGGTTTGCATTGCGGTTTGGATTGCAATCGTTCGCCGAGCCATCGACTCGCAGTGGGCGAAAGTATGCACGCGTCACCAGTCCCGCATTTGTCATCGATGTCACGGCGATCCATGGTACCGAGACCATTCTGGCGGTGACCCGTCAATGTCGGGCGATGGTTTGTCCGGCTGAAGAGGTCAACTATTTGTCGGGCCCTGGAAAAGGAGTCACGTTGATTCGGATGGCGGCCGATGACCAGTTGCTGGGATTCAAACCGTCGACCGGCGATCGTGACTTGATGACCGTCGTGACGAACCGTGGCGCCAAGAAAACGATTTCCACCGCCAAGTACCGCATCACATCGCGTGGCGGACGGGGCAACGAAATCCAAAAGAACGGCAAGATCGAAGAGATCGTCGCCCAGCCACCCGGCGCGCCGCCCATTTTGGAAGACCAGGATTGAGTCCTCGCTGGACGCTATTACCTAATACCTATTCCCTAAAACCTACTCCCACCCATGTCTACCGCAACTAAACGATACGGCGCCGACGACATCACCGTTTTGGAAGGGCTCGAGCCTGTTCGCAAGCGTCCTGGTATGTACATCGGCGGCGTCGGTATGCAGGGGCTGCATCACTTGATCTGGGAAGTCGTCGACAACTGTGTCGACGAAGCGATGAACGGTCATGCCAGCGAAATATCGGTCACGCTTCACAGCGATGGTCGCACGGTGACGGTGTCAGACAACGGTCGTGGGATCCCAGTCGACCGGAATAGCAAGACAAAGAAATCAGCACTCGAAACGGTGCTGACGGTGTTGCACGCCGGTGGCAAGTTCGACGAAGGAAATTACAAGACCGCGGGTGGTCTTCACGGTGTGGGGGCGTCGGTCGTCAACGCATTGTCCAAAGAACTTGTCGCTGTGGTCAAACGCGACGGAGCCCAATACCGGATGGCTTTTGCCAAAGGCCAGCCAACCAGCAAGTTGCAAAAATTAAAGGGTGCTGTTCGCGGCACCGGAACGACGATCACGTTCACGCCCGATCCGACGATTTTTCCAAAAACCGATTTCGATAGCGGGCTGATCCGTTTGCGACTGGAAACGGCAAGCTTCCTTCATCGTGGTGTCAAAGTCACCTACGCCGATGAATCAGCCAAGACAAAGGACACCTACCATCACGAAAACGGTATCGTTGACTACTTGGGCAAAGTGCTAAAGGAACGAAACGCACGCCCAATCCACGAACTGCCCTTCACGCTTCGGAAAGATGATTCCGAAGCTCGCATTGAGGTCGCCGTTCAGTGGACCGAGTCTACCGACGAACACGTCCGCAGTTACGTTAACGGAATTCCCACTGGCAGCGGCGGAACTCACGAAAATGGTTTTCGTAGCGGCCTGAACAAAGCTGTTCGCAATTACATCGACACGCACTCGTTGACGCCAAGAGGTGTCAAAATCGCGACCGAAGACATTCGCGAGGGCATGGTCGGGATTCTGTCGATCTTCATTTCGGAACCGCAATTTCAAGGGCAAACGAAAGACAAACTCAACAACTCGGAAGTTCAAGCTGTTGTCGAAGCGGTCGTTCGACCGGCGATGGAACAGTGGATGAACAACAACCGCAGCGTGGCCGATTCGGTG
Organism: Rubripirellula sp.; assembly: GCA_049680385.1. Classification (GTDB taxonomy): domain Bacteria; phylum Planctomycetota; class Planctomycetia; order Pirellulales; family Pirellulaceae; genus Rubripirellula. The sequence continues at coordinate 13,829 of JBAUHR010000167.1, forward strand.
ATCGCACGGATCATCGCTGCGGCCCGTGCTCGCGAAGCATCCCGTGCTGCATCCAATGCGATTTCTCGCAAAGGTGGCAGCAAGCGGACCATGTTGCCCGGCAAGTTGTCGGACTGTGTTTCCGGTGGCAAAGGGAATTCAGAACTGTTCATCGTCGAAGGTGACTCGGCCGGTGGCAGTGCCAAGCAAGGCCGCGATCGGAATCACCAAGCGATTTTGCCGCTGCGTGGAAAGGTGCTCAACACAGAAAGTGCAACGCTCAAGAAAATCCTCGAGAACAAAGAAATCCAGGACCTCGTCGCCGCTCTTGGGTGCGGGATCGGGGCAAGCATGGATTTGGCCCAGCTTCGTTATGACCGGGTCGTGTTGCTAGCCGATGCGGACAGCGATGGTCACCACATCACGACTCTGTTGCTGACTTTCTTTTATCGCCACATGCCTTCGCTGATCGCGGCCGGGCGGTTGTACATCGCCGTTCCGCCGCTGTACCGAGTCGACATTGGCAAAGAAACGTACTGGGCCGCTGATGAACCCGATCGTGAACGTATCATCGCCGAGCACGGAACCCGTGCGAAGCCAGAGATCACACGGTTCAAGGGGCTCGGGGAAATGATGCCCAAGACACTGTGGGACACGACACTTAATCCGCGCACTCGGCGGATGGTAAAGGTCGAAATCGACGATCACTTAGAAACCGATCGAGTGATCAGCGACTTGATGGGCCGTGACGCATCGGCTCGGTTTCGTTTCATCATGGAACGCGCCGAAGACGCCGAAGCGATTGACGTTTAACTGGACAGCACCAGTTTGGTGTTAGCGGGCTTCTGACTTATTCGTTTTACCGTTAGCCGACGGCGTACGAATTTTCGGTTGCATACGCCTAAGGCAATGGTTCCGTCAGTCTGTCGGTGTTACTTCAGTTCCAACAACCGTTTTGATTCGTCGACCAAAAAGTCGATGTCCATGAACGGTTCGTAACCGATGTCTTGCCAGCGAACGTTGCCTGCCGCGTCGATCAAGAATGTGCCGTGCAGTGGCTGGGATTCAAAATCGTCCCAGCAGCCGAACGATTTGAACACGTGTTGTTTCGAATCGGATAACAGCGGGATCGACATTTTGGCGTCAAAGTTCTCTTGGCCCGTTTTTAGTTCTTCGACAGTTTCTGAGCTGATTGCAACAAGTTCGATCCCGAGGTCTTTGAACTCTTGGGTTTTAGGTTCCATCGCGTGCAACTGTTCCATGCAATGCAAGCAACCAAAGCCCAGATAGAAGACCAGAATGCGTGGTTTTCCGTCGTATTCGTCGCCGGCCACCAGCGTTCCGTCGGCTCGTTTGGCTCCCCATGTTTCGGCTTTGTAAGGATGCCATCGAAACGGGCCTAGTTGGTCCAACGGTGGTCGGTCGCCAAGATCGGCAGCGGGTATTGCCGTGATTCGCCAATCGCCATCGATTTTGGCATGTTCGGCAACCGGACGTAGATTCGCCAAGATCGGCGTTTCAATGTCAGCCACGGCGGCAACGCTGCGCAAGGTTTCAAATTCCTTAGTCGCTTCGTCCTTTTTGCCACTTTCCCACAACAGATCTACCAGTACGGCCAACGGTCGAACTTGGGATGGGCTGTCTTTCACGGCCTTGCGGACAAGCTTGAGTGCTTCATCATATTCGCCGGTTCTAGCAAGCCACCGAGCCTCCAGTACAGGGTCAATCTTCGCGTTTTTGGCACTTCTCTTCATCGCGGCCGCATCCTTGTGTCGACTGGCCGAGGCGGCTGAAACGCGAGCAATGATCTTGTTCAGATCGGCGATATGCTTCTTGATCTTGTCGCGTGATGGTGGCTCGGGTGTATCGTCTTGTTCTTCGTCCGTGGAAGTCTTGTTCTTGTTCGCTTTTTGTTCAGCTAGATCGAGTAGTTGGCCCTGCAATGCGAGACGTCGCCGTTGGAGTGATCGCAGGGTTCGCGCGCCTTCGGCAGGTTTGCCAAGTTTCGCTTTGAACTGAGCAACGGCCGACCAGCCCATCCAATCTTCTTGGATCGTCGCGTTATCGGTCGGCACCAGATAGTCGCCGCCCGATTCTCGCAGCAGTTCATCCCACAGTTCATACTGTGTCAACGTTTGGATCAGCCGTTCGCGGCCGTACTTGGCACTACCGCCCTTGGTTAGCGTATTGTACTTAGGATGTCGAGGAAGCGAGATCAGATTACGAGACAAATCCAAGGCATCGTCGACACGTCCGACAAACAACAGGTTTCGTACCAGCCATTCGTTGTTGTGAGCAAAGTTGTGAATTTGGTCGGGCAATAAATGTGATTGGATCATGTGCGAGTGATCCACTCGAGCCGACGCTTCTTGTTGCCAGGCCGCATCGTTGTACCGTTTCAGTTTCGAATAGATGTGGCCTGGCATGTGCCACATGTGGGCAATCCCAGGACTCGATGGGCCGCACTTGGCAGCCGATTCAAGGGCATTGTCCGGATGCTTGGAATCCCAAAGATGAATGCCATAGTGATGTGCTGGATGCATTGGGTTAGCGTCAAAGATCTGTCGCAGCAGCGCATCAACGGCAAGGCGACTGGTCAGTTTGACGCCGTCACGATCGCCCAGCCAAAGCGATAGCACTAGGAACGCTTTCGCTTCGATGTCATCAGGATAGTCGTGAAGGATTTCCTCGAGGTCACTTAAGTATCGCAGGGTTCGTTTCTGCTTGGCTTCTTTCTTTTCGTCCTTGCTCCGTTTGTCGTCATCGTCAAAGACTTTCTCTGTCATCCGATCAAGAGCTTCGATATAGAGTTTTTCGCGTTTGCTGGTGTCAGAATTGCGAAGCTCCATGGCTTCATCGATGAAACCGCGAGCTCGTTTTTGATTGTTGATATTTGCCATGGCCAGACCCCAGTAGGCGATCGCCATTTTCGGATCCTCGCTCACGGCTTGCCGAAAGGATCGCTCGGATTCCAAATACCAAAACCCGTGCAGTTGCGCGATGCCTTGTTCAAAGAACTGTTGTGCCGATCCCGACTTGGTTGATGTTGGGAAGATGATCTTCGGCATTCCGGCAAGGATCTGGCCGGCTTGCCGTGGCCCTTCGTTAAACGCCTCGCCGTGGTAGCTGTGCCCGGCTTCGACATCATCGGGAACACTAACGTCATCAGAGCCGTAGATTTCGGTCGCCATTAGGCAAGCGAACAGGACCGTTGCGGTCGATAAAATGCGTAGCAGCATGGGGGGGATTCGGGGGGCAGATGATCGGCGGGCAATTACCCCCGTATTGTAATCTCGATTCGCTTTTCGGGTCACAATGGAAGTCGAATTACCGGATGCTCTCTAAGGTAAGTTTTCCGCCGGATAATCGATAGCGGATATCGGCAAGTGCGGTGGCTTCGGCTGCGTCGTGAGTAACGTGAAGCACGGTGACGCCCGTTTCCCGATTGATTGACCGAAGCAGCGATTGCAAAGCCGCACGTGATGATTCGTCCAGTGCGCTGAGCGGTTCGTCTAACAACAATGCGTCGGGCTGGAATGATAACGCGCGGCCGAGTGCAACTCGTTGGGATTCGCCGCCGCTGAGACGATCGGGTCTTCGTGACATCAAGTGAGAAATGCTGAGTCGCTCGACCAAGGTGTCGACTGATTGCGCAATCAGTGCGCGAGATTGGCCGCGCCGTCGCGGGGAAAATTCAAGGTGTTCTCGGACCGTCATCGTCGGAAATAAAGCCAAGTCCTGAGGCACGTAACCTACGTTGCGTTGGCTTGGCGACAAGGTGGTCACATTGCGATCGCCAACGACGATGGTGCCAGCGTTAGCCGAACGTAAACCGCAAATGGCTTCCAAAACCGTGGTCTTTCCAACGCCCGATTCACCCATCAATACGGCGTACTGACCATGCTTGATACAGAGGTTGATGTCCGCCAGCGAGAATTCGCCGGCAACAACATGCAATTGGATTAATTCAATCATTGCGTTAGATCACCGTGCGTTGTTCTCGGTGATGCGGGTGCCAATCAGGCGGATTCCGACTAGTACCGCAATGGCGATGCCCACCATCAATAGTGACACGGCGACCGCCGACCCAAGCTCGCCCACGCTCATTTCCAAATAGACGCTCGTTGAAAGAACTTCCGTTTTCATTCGGGTCGCTCCGGCGAAAATTAGAATCGGGCCAAACTCGCCGAGCGATCGTGCCCAGGCGATCGTGGTTGCGGCGAACATCCCGGGGCCGGCCTGGGGCAGCGCCACGTGAAAGAACGCTTCACCGTGATTGCAACCCAGTGTGCGAGCCACGTCTTCGGCCCGCCGATCGATCTGTGCGAACGTTCCTCGCATCATACGGACGGCGAACGCGCATGCGACACAAAACTGGGCCAGCACGATTGCTGGCCAATTGTGAGTCACCGCAGTGCCGGTCGTCTGTCGCAGCCAAGTCTCTAGCGTCCAATCACCCAGCGGCCAGTGAAACAGAATCAATAGACTTAGCCCAAGAACCAGTGGTGGCAGCACCAACGGAATGTCGACGATCAAGTCCACCACCGCGCGACCGGGAAATCGAAATCGGGTCAGCAGATACGCTAGCGGCGTGGCGACCCATATCGACGAAATAGCGGATACAGTGCAAGTCAACAACGTCAATCGAATCGAAGCTCGGATTTCAGGTTTTGAGATCGCTTGCCGGAAATCATGAACCGACGTGAAGGAGACATCGGCGACGATCAGCAACGCAATCAAGCCGACAAAGCACGATGACAAACCGACCGTCAAAACGAAAAATGGTACATCGGAACGTGGTTTCATGGGCGGCGTTCCTCGGCCGTGTGAAAACCAAACTCGCGATAGATCGCTTGGCCGCCCGAAGTGCTAAGCAGAAACTTGGCAAACTCGATTGCGTGTTCGGGCTGGTCGCTCGACGATAGGACGCCGATCGAAACGATTGCCGCTTCGCCATCGAGTTGTTCGATCCGGACCGCATGTAGATTGGGGTATTGGTCAAGCATCACGTCATAGATGATTCCTGCATCGGCCGATCCTAGCACGACATCGTTGGCGACTTCGGTCACCGATGTGTGGTAGGTGTCGGTGGCAAGATCAAGTTGTTCCCAGCGGTCGATCGACAAAAGTCGATCCCGCGTCAATCGACCGACGGCGGCTGTATCGGGATTGGCCTGGGACAAGCGAACGTCGCCGCGGGTCAGATCGTCAAGGGTCGCAATCGACTTGGGGTTGTCGTGATGCACGACGGCAGTGATGTTCATCGATGCGATGGCAAACGAATCGCTGATCCGGTTTGCCGCCGCGGCCTGCAATAAGTAGCTTTCGTCGGCCGGCAAAAATAAGTCGCCCGTGTTTGTGATTTCGATGGACGACATCAGTGTTTGAGATCCGCCGTATTGCACGATGACTTCGCCACCGCCTTGGCGACGATACTGGCGACAGCATGCTTCGATTACGCTGCGATTGCTGGATGCGCAATACAGCATCAGTGGCCGGGGATTGTCGGTCGATGATGCCGCTGTATCGGTGCAGATCAGAATGCCAAGCGACTAGCTCCACAGAAAAATCGAACCGCCCATCGCGGCGATCAATTTCGATTTTCCAGTCATTGTGTATGGCGTTTCAAAGTGAGGGAGGTCTCGTCACAGGTCAAGCTGAAAATACCGTAT
>JBAUHR010000168.1:0-5993 GCA_049680385.1 Rubripirellula sp.
TGCCTGCGCCGGTCAGGATTAGCAGCGCGATGATCCCCAGATAACCATAGATTTTGAACGAGTCCCAAACGGATTTTTGTGGGTCCGGTTTGCGGCGAGATGATCGCGGTCGATTGCCAGGCGGTGGCGCGTCACCGTTCCCACGGTTACCGCCACCGTCCATCGCGACAGCTTCGACGGCGACGGCTTCGACAGCCACCGGTTCGGCGTCAAAAACGCCGGCTTCCTCGACTTCGACGACCTCCGCGAATTCTTCGCCAACAACCCCCAGTTCTTCCTCGGCCAATCCGACTTCGACGACTTCATCGGATTCGTATTGGTCGCTGCGCAGTTCGCCGATCAACTTGGACGCTTGGAAATGCGTCAGTTGGCCGTTGTCGACCAACAACTTTGCGACGGCCTCGGGCGTAACCCGCGTGCCACCTTGTTCAAGTTGTTCGCGAAGGGCTTCGATGATCTCCTGGTCGAGCAACCCGAGCCGTTCGAGTCGATCGATCAATTCTTTAGCAAGCATGGAGGAATAAGTGTTAGGTTTTAGGAATTAGGCGTTAAGTATTGAGGCGAAAGTCGGCTGCGAAAAACGTCAGTCGAATTCTTCGACTTGGGTGACTTCCAGTTCGGCATAGCCGGCAATGGTGCCAGCATCCATGGCATCGACCAAGGCGAACAGCTTTGCCGCTTCGTGGACTTTGATGACCAATCGCATGCCATCGTTGTTGTTGCCGGCTGCTTCTTTGAGAGTTGAGATCAAGTTCTGTTTGCCGGGCGTTTCTCGTTCCCATTCTGGTGCCATCACCAAGAAGGTTCCGAACTCGTCGACTTGGACCTCGACCATGTCTAGGTCTTCGGTTTCCTCCGGTTCCGAATTTGTGCTCGGCGCGTCGGTTTGCTGACGAGGCATCTCGATCGATTTTTGCAAGCTGAACGCTGCCGTGACCATAAAGAAAATCAACAGCAAGAAGGTCACGTCGACCATCGGCGTCATGTCCATTTCTTCTTCGGGACGTTTGTTCCGAGCAAGGACTTGGTCCTCTTCGTCATCTTCGAGTCCCGAAATCGACGGGATCATCGCATTGTTGTCTTGCGAGTTGTTGTCCGCTTTGACCAGGGTGTTCGCGTTCGTGATTGGGGCGGCCGCTACTGCTTCGTCAGCGTCCACTGCTGCGACTTCCACTTCGACTTCCGCAACCTCGATCGGATCGTCTCCGTCGCCCAGTTCTGTGACTCGTTCGGGCACCGGGACGTCTGCGTCACAGTTTGGGCAGTGCACATTACGGCCTGCCATCCGATCATTGACATGATGGATAGTGGTGCACTGCGAGCATACGACTTCGATCGACATGGCAGAAGACAGGTGACAGGATTGAGGAGGTCAGGTTTCAAGAAACCTGTGATAGACGAGTGTGACGTTCGGTGGTGGCGATTGGGATCAGCCAACGCCGGCGGTTAGTTTTCTTTGACGGCGATGTAGGTTGAATCAATGTCTTCGAACGCGTCGCCGATGATCTTTTGAATGCGTGTGACTTGGCCGACTTTGACATTCGAGTCGCCAAACAGCATCACTTGTTGCTTGCTGGCGCCGCTCGCTTTTTCCATTTCGCCGGTGATGTATTCGATGATTTCGGACGCCTGTGCGTCTTCATCGCGGCTCAGTTCAGTGCCGTCCATTTTGGACAAGATCACTTCATCCCCGGATCCCGGGTTGATGAAAATCACGGCCGAGTTCTTCGCAGCGATCGCAAGTCCGTTTTCGGCTTCGGGAATCGTTCCGATTTTCGTGGGGTCCATCGTTGAACAAACCACAAAAAAGATCAGCAGCAGGAACGTGATGTCGATCATCGGCGTGATGTCCATCTCGTCGTCGTCGCGTTTCTTTCTCGGCAGCGCGAAATCGTCTTCGGCTTCGTCGACCGCATCGTCAAGGTCAGTACTCATGGGGATGCCTTAGCGATTGGGTGCTTGGACGGCGACGGCTTCGTTGGTTTGTCCGGCCGATGGACGAGACTGAGGTTTGGCCTCGAGCCCTTCGCGGAACGCAGCCATGAAACGTGCCAAGCCGGCGCCGACAAGGTCTTCCATTTTTGAGATTCGAATGTTGACGCTTGCGACCAAGATCATCAATGGAATCGCAATGGCCAAACCGCAAGCGGTTGTTCGCAGCGCGATATTGATGTCGCTAGCCAGCAGCGACGGTTCGACCGATTCAGCGGTGGCTAGCGTTTGGAACGCTCCCATCATCCCGAAAACTGTTCCGAACAATCCGATCATCGGCGCGCTTTTGATCATGGTGCTGACCCATGACAATCGATACTCGACGTCGCTCATCACGTCCCGTTGGAAACGGTCCATGACGTACGTGCGAGCTTTCTTGTAACCGAGTTCACGATGCTGGCAGGCCATTTCAGCGATTTGAGGAATGGCGCGAGTGTCACCTTCGCAGTACTCGATGACGCCGTCCAAATCGCCGGTGGTCAGCATTTGCTCGATGTCGTCCATGAAGACATCTTGTTCTTCTTCGGACTTGAATCGTTTTTGACCCACGCGAGTCCAAACGACAACGATGCAATACAGTCCCCACAGCGCGGCGGCGGCCAGTGCGAAATAGGTCGCGTTGGAGATGATCTCGAATAGAGAAATTTCGGCGAGTAGCATCAGCGGTCGGGTCCTTCGAGTGAATCTAAATCGTGAAGATGAGGGTCAGCAGCGGAAGAGAACGTTACTTCTTCGGCTTGCGATATCGTTGGCTGGTGACTTCGAATTCAAAGTTGCCACCAGCGGCTTTGCTTTCGAATACGGTTTTGGCAATCTCGGTGACCGACGGGTGTCCCTTTGCCTTGGAATATTCAAGTTCGATGAACGCTAGTTTATTCTCAAGTTCGGTCGGAATGAACTTCAGCGGTGTGCGCCCTTGGGTTTGCACGCCCGCCGCGTTCAACAGCGACAAGTCAAACTGCATCAGCGGGCTTGGCGTCTTGAACATGAAGTACAACCGCTTTTCCGATTCGGTGTCGACAATCAGGCGGGCGGTTGGCTTGCTGGCCAAGTTGTTGACTGCATCGACGCCCTGTTTGCTGCCGCCGATGGCGCCGAGTTCGATATTGTAGAAATCCAACTGCTTGGCGTACGAGGGAATGTCACGGGCGGTGAAGTTGAGTTGCCATCGTTCGAATCGTGGAATGATGTCTTCGCCTTCGCCTTCGGGACCCGGCGGGCGCGAGTCCCCGGCGCCGGTCCCCGATGTCGTGGCGGTCGCGGCGGTGTCGTTTGTGGTCAGTGACGCAGCCACACTGCTGACTGCGTCCGTAACCGCTTCGATCGTGTCTTGGAGTGTCGGTTCCAAAAGTTCTTCGACTTCTTCGGCCCCAGGTGGTTCAAAGTCGCGTTCAAAACCCTCGGCGTTGTCACCGCGACCAGCGGGATTTTCGATAATCGGTGCGATCGCTAGTGGCGGGAACGACCAGCGACTGGTCAACCAAATCACGAACAGCATGAACACGAACACGCCGATGAACAGCATCAACGCCATAAAAAACGACGTCAGCACATCAAATCGGCTGATGCGAAACTTTTCTCGTTCTGCGTCACGCGAATTGTGGACGCTATGCGTCTGCGCGACCGCCACGTCAGACGTGTCTTGATCGGGATCATCAACCGAAGCCATGGCAGCAGCCCAATGTCAAAGCGAGTTAGGAAAGGAAAAGACGAGTAGGGTTTACAGACGGGAAGGGTTAACAGAGGAGGGGCAAGCGTCGTGACTTACAGATCGTAATCCAAAAACACGTACGTCGGATCCACCGTTCGGTACCAAGCACGCCATGCATTTTGAGCTTGGTCCGCTTCGGTTTCCGTCGGATCATCGGGCATCCCGAATCCTTCGAATTTTCGGCTGATGAACCGCAAACCATCGCGAGCGAATCGGCGAGTCGGTTTATCGGGGTCGCTTAGCGCAAAGATCAACGCCGGAGCGACTCGCAGTTCGTCGCTCTTGCCCAGCAGCTTGGCGGCCACCCGCCGTGCTTGCCAAGATCGGCTGCCGCGGACCAACCGTTCGAGACGATCCAATTGGGCGCGACGTCCGGCGGGAGTTGGGTCAAGTTCTAGGTCATCGGGCAGCGATTTGCCTTCGGTTTCGCTTGTGTCATCCGATTCCAGAATCTTCAACAAGTCGGTGACCTGCGACGCGATCGCTTTGCCTTTGATTTGAGTCCCATCGACGCGAATGTTGGTCGTGTCTTTGGGCAGGCCATAGCCGCCTTCGAGAGTACCAGCACTCATCGAGAAAATGGTTTTCTGGGTGCTGCGAATCAGAAACAGCAGAGCGAACGCAGTGCTTTCTGGCGGAGCCGATCGTGATCGATCAGTCCATCCACCCTCGGGACTTTGCGAGCTGCGAAGCTCTTCAACAATCCTGTTGTACCAAGGCGGGCTGGGGTCTTTCGCCGAACCTTGCGAAATCTCGATGAAGCTCTCGTAACGCTCGGTCGTGTAAATGATGTAGTAGTACCAGTCCAATCCAGCGCGTTTGTATGGGTTTTTTGCCAACCACTGCTGCAGGAAATTGATCGATCGCTTGATCGGTTCTTGAGAAATTTTGACCTTTTTGCGGCGGTTCTGGTTGGAGTCCTCGATATACAGCTTGATGGGCTCGGGCAGCCCGACAATCCCAGGATCGTTTTCGTCCGAACCCGTGTCGCCCCACAGTCGCAGCGCATCGCCAGCAATCAGAATGCTGCTGCCACCGGCCAAGCCCATCGAGTATCCGACAAGCATGGTTTGCTTTACGTTGGGACGTCCAACACCCGGGTCATTTCCCTTGTAGGGCCAGGCGCCATCGGTGTCTTGGACCCGAAGTAACCATTGCACACACGCAACGACTTTGTCGTAGTCCAGCGGAATGCCAATGCGATCGAGTGTCCAGATCGCCAACATTGAATATTGAGTCTGGGACACATCGCCCTGTTTTTCGCCGGGATAGCCAAACGGGCCGTTCGGCATCTGGACCGACATCAGGTGTTCCTGCAGCGTTTCCAGTTGCGGGCGATAGCCGGCCGGGTCGACTGCAGCCAACAGAAGCACGGAAACGGCGACCTCGTAATTGCCTTTGTGGTGGTGCTTTTCAGGCGAGGCTTCGAGCGACTTGCAGTACCTCACCGCCCAGGCGACCCCCCGTTTTACGACCGGATTTGTCGGATCATGGCGGCATTTGAAGTGCGCGTAGGCGATCAAGACGGTCGACGCCTCACTCTCGCCCGACATCGATGCTTCATCGCTAAGAGATTCCAGGTATGAAATCCCCCTGTCGACCATTTTTTTGACCGTGGGATCCTCTGGCGTGTAGGCAGACGCCGGTTTCGCAATCATTCCCGAGATCACAAATGTCAAAACCATTGCCGCAGCCCATCGTCGAGCGATCATAGTTGCGGGTTTTTGCGGTGATTTGATGGTGGTTGGCATGAAAATCGGTTTTCGCGGTGTAAGGTTCGCTAGAAAAGGGCCGTGATGGTACCAAGATGGCACCGGGTGACTGCTTTCGGTGCCCCTCTGCGGGGCTGTTTGTGTTGAGGAAAGTGTTCGATTTTTGGTTGGACGGCAAAGTCATTCGGCATACCGATTGACGACGCCCAGCATCATACCCTACGATCCTCATCCGTTGATTCAACCAACATTCATGTGTGGCCGCTTTTTAGCGGTTTTGCACTCAAAGTTGGGTCTCTGCGATGGTTAGATAGCTCAGTTGGTAGAGCACGGCCCTGAAAAGGCCGGTGTCGGCGGTTCGAGCCCGCCTCTAACCACTTCTTTTTTCACGCGATGCTCCTCATCGCGTCAGGCCGGTCTGCTGTGATAGCACCAGCAAACTGCTTTCTTCATTGCTAACGTTCTGTCGTTTGGTGTGCAGTTGATTTGGCGATATTCCGGCCAAGTGGCGAATGGAAAACTAACTTTTTCTAAGTTTTTTTTGCTTGTCCGCTCCTGACGCGGCCACAGGTGTCGCT
>JBAUHR010000169.1:0-3538 GCA_049680385.1 Rubripirellula sp.
GAACAAAGCGTTGGACACGGAGCCGCGGATCGGGCGGCTTTGAAATGGAAACTTTACTTACCGCGGCCCGGTCAACGCCGCCGTTCTCTGATCATTGCGATAGCTTCCAGCACTGACGGGGGCTAAACGATGCGCTTGCAATGACGGCTTCTACACACCACGTTGTTGCGAAAAAATGGGGCTAAACGATGCGCTCGACTAAACAGATTCTCTGATGAAACTTGCTTGATGATGCTCTTGATCAACCGCTTCCAGTGCGACGGTAGCCAAACGATGCGCTAGCAAATGGACAGTAAAATCCCAATGTTGCCGACTCTAGATATTTAACCTCGGAAATTGAAACAGAAATCGGTTATACTCCGAACTTTGCAACACTGGGTTCGTCAGAGAACCAAGCGATGAACACGAAGTCGCGGAGCCGGGCGATTTTGTGATGGTTAATCAAACCCCGCGACTCGGTTATCGCACACGTTCCCCGACTGGCTTTTCTTCAACCGTGCGTTTGGCCAAGCCCATCATCGTCACTGTCGTCGGCCTTGCACTTGTCATCGCAATGTGCGGATTCGCGGCTCCTTTCATCAAACGATGCTTCCCATCGCCGAGCGATGCGTACGCGACCGACTGGACGTCAATCTTTGTTATCGACCACATCCGAACAACGGGGAATTGGCCGGAGAGCTGGGGCGACCTACGTGACGAATACGACCGTTTAGCTGACGCTAGCCATTACGCATGGACATTCGACCAACTTCAGGAACGCGTTTGGTTCAATTGGGATACAAACATCGCTGATGTGCGTGATAGCGAACCGCCCATGCAGGTGTTTCGACTCACAAGCGGACGTCGAATTAGCTACAATGGCGATCCAAACATTCTGATTCGTGACTATCTCCGGACCGGCGACGACCCTTGGCGTGTTGATCCACCTATCAAACGTGGCGGGGAACCATCGGTTGCAACGGAGCCGGGCTTGCAAGGTTCCTCAGATGGTCAGTCATCACTCCCGGCCCGCTGAACCGTACCGTTATGCGAGTAGAATTCCGTGGGCAAACTATTTAAATACATCAATGACAACTGCCTAATACAATCAGAAGAAGGCGATTGTCACTACTGCAAAAGGCCAAACGTCCCGTCATTCGATTACAATGGTGTTATCTTAAACGCTGAACATGCCGCTAACCCGGATCTCGCACGTTCTGATCCAGATATTTTCGCTGCCTGTGCTGATTGCATAGACAGCGGAAATATTGCAAAACACAACTACGAGTTGAATGAAATCAGGCGTTGTTTTCGTCACCTTTCCGGCCACGTTGATGTGGAATCGGCCGTTGAGAGGTACAACCTAATACCACACATCCCATTGATGTTGCAAAACGATGATTGGCCGTTTTGTTGTGATGAATGGTGTGAATTTCATGGAAACCCTAGCACCGAATCAAACATCAAATCCTTGCTCGAAGAACACGAAGACTGGGATTTCGGACCTTCAGATTTCCAGTATGCGGATTCGCTAACACCGGAGTCGCTTCGTGAGATTTCGTTGTTTAGATGTTTCGACTGCGGAAAGTCTTATTTCATTTGGCAATCCACATAACTCGCATAACCAACCGATGCACACGAAGCCGGACTTGCGCGTCTTTTTCAATGTTAAGTATTATCGTTCCGGCTCGGTGATCGTAACCGTTCTGGCACAAGAAATCGGACGATGAAACCAGGGTCCAACCCATACTTGCCGCCGAATGAAAAGGGTGCCCGCGTGTCTGCGACTCATCAGCGCAGGTGGCTCGACGGGCGGTGTTTCGCAGTCGTCATGCTGATGTTTCTGATGGGCGCACTTGTGTGGAAGGCTCAGTCAACGTTTTGCGCTACACCCACTTTCCAACCAGCATGGGCGGGCCTAATTGGTTGGTTTGGATTCTCTGGTTTCATTGCTGGGTGCATTGATCCGCGTAGTCCGTGGATTCACTCCATCTCGCTGTACATCGGCGCGTACGTACTGACACTACCATTCTTTCCGGCTGATCCGCTCCTGCCACTGGGCATGATTCTGGGGCTGTTCTTTACCGCGATTCCGTTTTGCTTGGGGACAATGGTCCAAACGCTCGCTGCGTATACTGTTACACTGCAATCACCGGCAGCGCGCTGGTGGGCAGGCTTTGTTCCTGCACTGGAAATGCAAACCGATAAACCGCCAGAACCATGAGATTCACCGAAGTACCGCATCGGGCGTTTTCAAATTGAGATCACATTGGCGGTACTCGGTGATCTCGGCCGTTCCCCGACTGAAGAATGAAGCTCAAGTATCTCCTCGTTGGGCTATTGCTATTGGCGATTCCGCCAATCTTCCTTCTCTGCGCTGGCGCTCCGTTGCTTTTCCCAAATCGTGAAGGCTTCCCGCCATGGGAGAAGTTTCCGGATGGCAATGGCATCACATACGTCGACAAATACACACATGACCCAGGGATTGATCCTCTCTACCTTGCGTCATTCCGCTACGACGATGACGCGGCACTCGAACGCTTCATACAAACATTTGGCCTTGTTCCACTTCAAGGCGAGGAAGACGCGGCAACGTTCACGACCACGATGCCTGATCCCGTGCCCTGGTTTCCGCTCTCAAACGTGACTACACAATACGTATACCCGGACAAGGATGTTGAATATGTCGCGAACGTTTGGATCGATTCCACGCAAAACTATGGTATCATCGAACGAACTTGGTGGTGAAACCAACACTCACCCAAGATACGGGGAACCATGACATGCACGGGAGCACGGCTTGCGGCGTTGTTTGCAATGGATCGTCAACTCTCCGTGCCCCGTGATGTCCGCCGTTCCATCACTTCAGGACATTCACTTTATATGCTGATGTTTGTCTTTGTGTTCGCGGATTGAAAAGCGGATCGTTGTGGGGCTGACTTGATCTGATTTTGATGCTTGGTTGCTGACTCGCTGGATTCTGTGCGCGGACTGTTGCCGTTGGAACGATCGTGATCTTGTGGGTGTAGGTTCTCGGCTTCGTTGGTGTCGGTACGCCGCGCGTGATGCCTGGCGGTGTTGGATGATCAGTCCTTCCGACCATTGCCCCTGGGAACCTTCGGTCACGAACCAACTTCGCAAAAAGATGCGCGGTCGTTTGAACCACAGAGATCACGGAGGACACAGAGCTTTCTACACAAATTGTTCTCTGTGCTCTCAGTGTCCTCTGTGGTTAAACTGTTTCTGCAGTCATGGAGTTTGCTCGGTCGACGCGTTTGATTTGCAATCCATGTAGACTCTGCGGTAAGATTTTGATCATCACCGAACGTCAATCACGCCGCAAAGAAGCGGATGGAACCATGCAATTCACCGAAGTGCGGCATCGGGCGTTTACAAATGGAAAACAACTTGGCCGCACTCGGTGATTGCGGTCGTTCCCCGACTGAATTAGAGACGCTTGCGTTAGCACGTAATGATCGACGAATCTGACTCTGAGGTGGTTGGCGACACGGTTGATCGAATACTGAAACTCCACGGCGACCAACTCGACATATTCTCG
>JBAUHR010000170.1:0-2897 GCA_049680385.1 Rubripirellula sp.
TAGCATTGGCCACCGGTGGTGCCTTAAACGTCACGATCAATGGCGGTGCGATCGCAGCACGGGTGGCAACAAAACTCCGCGCCACCGCCAGTGCATTCAGCAGTGCGACCGCAAGCAAGCTCCGCCCAATCGTTGAGCGTTTTGTCGAGGGACTCAAGCGGATCAACTCGCCAATTGGAGGAATGGCACAACGACTGGTGGGAATTTCTGGACTGAAAAACGCAAAGAACTTTGCTCCCTTCCGCGGGCAGCACACATTCACATGTGGTCTTAACTGCGCATTTCACGCGGTCGGTGATGTCGCCACGGACTTTTCTAGGCACGCCCTTAAGTTGAGAGATCTTATCAGGCGGCAAGGTGGACTCAACGAATTGCAGCTCGCACGATTTATCGGCGATCTTGGCGATAACATCTTTGCGATCCGGAAGTACAACCTCATCGACACTGACATTCCCGATTTGTTGAAGATAGGGAAAGTCCTCGCGCTGGTCGACAAAGGACATTGGATCGAAATCACCAAGGTCTTCACCAAAGATGGTAAGATTTGGGCGAGAGTTTTCGATTCGGGTCGGGGAGGCTACTATGATCAACTACTCGATTCTCTCGTTACGCGCACATCGGGGTTCGCCGACCGCCCATTCATTCACGTCGTCGTCGATTAGCCAAAGGAACCGCCAATGAATCCCCTCGTAGAAATCAGTGGCCAGGAATGCTTAAAGAATCTGTCGAAGCATCAAGCTGCCCGTAAGCGAAAGCTCGCAAGCGACAAAGACTTCGCATTCAGTGTGCTGACAGAGCTCGTTGCGACTGAAAGGCATGGATGGGACCGGTGTTTGGAGATACTGACAATTGATGAGCTGTCGTTGCTCGATCGATTTATGGAAGACGAAGTCCGCTCTTTCGGTTATCGACCATTTCCAAGGAGTTTTGTGATTGATCCAAACGATGCTGATTTAGTTGAAGAAAGACGATGTGAACTTGAACCGCGATACCGTGCCATCAATGATTTAATCGCGAGTCGGCTGAGAGCGTTGGGCTAGCGCGGCTAGCGCTAGCGACGCTTCCACAGCGTCGCCCCAAAGGCGGGACTCACAAAACTGCTCAACAGGGAACGCTTCGCGTAGCAGGGAACGCTTCGCGTAGGGTCAGGTTCGGGTTTCGGGGTTAAGCCGAATAACGAAACGCGAGCGAGTTGGCTGACCATCAGCCCGAACGTGGAGGTTGGGCATGCGCCGGGGGCAAACTAGGTTTTCGGTTTTCAACCGAAAACATCGATCGCACGCAACTGCGAAAACCGAAAACCAAGCCTGACCCCCGCGAAGCGTTCTCAATCTCATAGAGGTGACCCTTGAGAACGGAACGATGTTTACAGGAACTACGACACACCCCGTTTGGATTCCAGCGAATCAACAGTGGGTCAGGTTGGGTGACTTGGAAGAAGGGCAGCGACTTGAATCCCTCTCGGGACCAATAGCCGTAGTTGCGATCCAACGGCTAGCTGATGTTTCCGACGTCTTCAACATTGAAGTTCACGGCCATCATGTCTATCGCATCACGGAAGATGGCATATTGGTCCACAACAACTGCTTTGAAGAAGCGATAGCAGCGTTAAGAAAAGGAAGCGATTTCAAATGGGTTGACAATGGCGCTGAAATGCTCGTTCGTCGCACTGGTGATACACTCGAAGCACTTCAACCCATCTACACGAAATCAGATGACTTTGGCCGAATGATCTTCGGCCTTGAAGACCTTGCGCGTGAGTTGAGGACAAAGACAATCGTAGTCCGAAAGGTTGGACTGGGATTTGGTCCAACAGCGGGAAACACAGCTAAAACGCGAGCAATGTTGGAGCGATATGGAGGTGTCTTTGAGCATGTCGGCGACGACATTCTAGGCCCACTTTATGATATTACTTTCAAGGTACAGTAGAGAACGATGCAGATCACAAACGAGCAAAGAGAATTGATTCTCACTACGGTAGTTGACTATCAACACCTCTTCAATTCAGCAAACACAGACAAACCAGCAGAAGCTTTCTACCACTTCCAGGCAGATGCGATTTGCTGGAGTGACGAATTGCCTGATGGCTTGAATTACGATGCGATGCGAGTCGTGCAATTTTTACTTGCCGCAAGGAGTCAATCCTATGTAGATTCTCAGTTAGCGACCTCCGGAGTATTAGAAAAACTTCGGGCTATTGCGCCCGAATGGCCATTTCTGAGAGAAGATCGACATGACAGCAAGTGGGAAAAAACACTGACTCTTCTAAGAAGTGATGGTCAGCGTGAATTAAAATGTCAACTTGAACAAAGAGGGTCAGAAAACAATTCACGAGGTGAATGACTTGACTCGCCCCAAACAGTGCAGTGAGGCTTGCGGCGGGCTCACCGTCATGGGCGGGCAACCTCGTTCGGCGGTACGCCAGCAAAGTTAAGCCGATAGACGGGTTCACGGATGTCTTTATCCATGGAACTCCTGACGGCAAAGCGTTCTCTGTTTTTCACAATGGTGCGGAGGTCGTTCTCGACCATCGCCAGATTGCTACTTGGGGCTATTCGCGTGGGGTCAGGTTCGGGTTTCGGGGTTCAGCCGAATAACGAAACGCGAGCGAGTTGGCTGACCATCAGCCCGGACGTAGAGGGCGGGCATGCGCCGGGGGCAAACTAGGTTTTCGATTTTCAACCGAAAACATCGATCGCACGCAACTGCGAAAACCGAAAACCAAGCCTGACCCCCGCGAAGCGTTCTCCCACCCCCGCGAAGCGTTCTCCAAGTTTCATTGGGACGGCAAACCACCCGGTGTGGAGTGTTGTGGAGCAAGACTGGTCAGCCCTTGGTGAACTGAAGCCAGGGTCTCAATTGCGCGGGAGAGATGGAATCGTCGAGGTGGTCTCCGT
>JBAUHR010000171.1:0-2171 GCA_049680385.1 Rubripirellula sp.
CTGTTTCAACTGCGTCGCAGCGTCCTTTTCAGCTTCCGTTTCAGCGATCGTTTCGGTCGGCGATTCAGCGATCCCAGGGCAACAAAACAGGCAAGCGAATAGCCAGACCGAAAAGTGGGCTCGCGACAAAAATCCGTTCAATTCATCCATCCTGCAAACGCGAGCGACTGTGTGTTCAACGGATGTAAGGATAGAGAATCCAGGCAAGCGTTTACAGAGGACAGGCACGTTTGTATCTGCGGTTTACTCGCTGGCGTCGCGCGCGACCAGAAAACTCCGCTCACCACGCGTCACGTAAATCGCGTCCTCCGACAATCGCTGGCACAAGGCAACGAGAAACTCGATCAACTGATCAAAGTTCGCTTCATTGGCAAACGAGACTTCGAATCGTTCCATCACGTCATGCACCAGCACGCCCGCCGGATCGACCCAGAATCCTTTGACCGGTGTCGGCGTTTGCGTGTACGCCCGGTAGTGGTGCATCAAGAACTCGTGGATCGACGAACGAGCCGTGTGGCTGTCGTCGTAGAACCGCGAGTCGTCGAGTTTGTGCGACGGGACGTAGAAGCTGGTGACTTTGCCCAGCGGCATTAAGTGTTTGGAATCGCTCATCGCCAGATTCTAGCGGGTGTCCGAGCTCTAACGATGTTTTGACTTGATCATCCGGCTGATCGCTTTGAATTCTGGCCGATCCGCGGTACCGCACCACTGAAACAACACCGATTCAGCCGACACGATCGTCGCCCCACATTCGGCCATCTGCTCGATCGCCGTTTCATGTTCGCGGCCGCCGCGAGCTGCGACGGCTTCGGCGACAACGTAAACCCGCATTCCTTCGGCCAACAAATCGAGCACCGTTTGCAGCACACAAATGTGTGTCTCGATGCCGACGACGACAATCTGGTCACGCCCTGCACTGGCCCAGGCATCAAGAGCACCACGGCAAACGGCGGCGCTGAAGTCGAGTTTTTCTTCGGGCGGCGGCAAACGATCGGCAAGTTCGCCAACCAGACCACCGAGTCCCTTGGGGTACTGGACCGTCGCGGCGGCCGGAACGCCCAACAGTTCGGCGGCTTCGATCAACCGCACGGTTTCGGCAATCACGTTGTCCGCCGATCGAATCGCCGGAACCAACTTTTCTTGGATGTCGATGACCAGCAGCCCGGATCGGTCGGGGGCCAACAGGTTGGCCGAGCGAACGTGAGGCATCGTTATTCGCCCGACTTTTTCTTAGGCTTGGCAGCCGGCTTGTCCGCCGACTTGGACTTGCTGTCCGATTTGGAATCCGACTTCGACTCGCTCTTGGTTTCACTTTTCGAATCAGCCGCGGCCGCTTTCTTGTAACCTTCGCTGCGATAGTCGGTCTGGTAGAAACCGCTGCCTTTGAACACGATCGCCGCACCGGTGCCAAACAGCCGTTTGAGCTTCAGCTTTTTGCACTCGGGGCACTTTTTCATCACGGGGTCATTGATGCCCTGGAAAACTTCCATCGCGTGACCGCAGGCGTCGCATTCGTAATCGTAGGTGGGCATAAAGACTCGAGTCCGCAAAGGTGAATTCTCAATAACGCCGGTATTCTCCGGCATTTCGCAAGATTACCCCGACCTCGCCCGACTGCCTAGTAACCCAGATCGGCGGTCCGGGTAAACCAAGGCGAGCGAGCTTCGCTAAAGATACTGGGCTTCGGAATGTAACGCCGTTGGCGTAAATGCAACGAGGCCAGCGGAAACGAACGCCGCTGGCGTTCTGGTTTGCGACCGTTGAAGAAGTGCGGATGAGAGGACTTGAACCTCCACGCCCTTGCGGGCACAAGAACCTGAATCTTGCGCGTCTGCCAATTTCGCCACATCCGCATGTGGAACCGATGCCTGGTCGGGCACCGCGAGGACAAAGAATATCGGTTGACCGTTTCGCTGGCAAGCGGCGTTGGCGTCGAATGAAATTGGGGTTCGGTCACACTAGCGTTCCGCTGCGGCTTGATTTTCGGGTCGCGCCGGTTCCCACCGGCCGCTCGGCTCAACGGATTGGCCGGTAGGAACCGGCCCTACTTTGGCTCGGATCTTGAGCCCGCCGTCGGCTTCGGTCAGACTGGAACGCTCGGCGAGAGTTTTTAATGGCCAAATTAAGGTGCCCGTCCGATGCGACTTCATTGTTTAGGGACCGTTGGATAC